>VXRC01000025.1:0-14860 GCA_009838645.1 Gemmatimonadota bacterium
GAGCGGGTGGGGAGTATAGAATAGCGCGCTGGTGGTGCGTTTCGCAGCCGTTCCGCTCGGGCTTAACGGCCTTACTCCAGGTTCATCGCATCCACCGGACTCAGCTGCGATGCCTTCAGGGCGGGATAGATTCCGGCGCAAAGGCCTATCGCCAGAGAAATCGCCAGCGACACGAGGATATTCGAAAGCGAAGCTCCGCTCGTGAAGGCAAGGTCCCACACCTGATTCATAACCAACGAGAACACCGAGCCGAAGCCCAGTCCCAGCGATATCCCCAGTAACCCGCCTAAAGCGCTGATACAGGTGGCTTCCAGCGTAAACTGATTCACGATATCGACATGTCTTGCACCGACTGACTTCCTGATGCCTATTTCCCGCCTCCGTTCAGTGACGGAGACCAGCATCATGTTCATGATCCCGATTGCTCCCACCATCAGCGAGATGCCCGCCAGGGCGGCAATCGATGATTTGACCGCGTTGATCACGCCTCCGATCTGGTCCATGGCGTCTTTCCCGCTGACGATGTCGAATCCGGCCTCATCGCCATGGATGGTACTCAAGGCGGCCTCGATTTCGCCCACCGCACGGTCCATGACACGCGCATCCGCCACCTTGATGGACAGAAGATCGAAGCCTTCATGGCCAAGCATCCGTTTCTGGACCGTTGTAATCGGCACGAAGACCCGGTTTCCCCAGCTCTCGTTGAATACCGTCTTTGGCTGCATGACGCCGATCACGGCAAACCGCTGACCATTCAGTTTCAGTTCCTTGCCGACCGGGTCGGCATCGTCAAACAGTTTGGCGGCCAGCTCATCGCCCAGCACGCATACTTTGCGCCAGCGTATCACGTCGCGGTCGACAATGAACCGGCCCGTGGAAACCGGCCACTGGTACAGGTCCGGAAACGATGGCGTTGTGCCGTACACCATCCCGCCATAGGACGTTCTCGCGTACCTGAGATCCGCGTTCAGCGTCGCGGCCGGGACCACCTGGCGCACTGCGTTCGAGCTTCTGCCGATTTCCAGCACGTCCTGCCAGACGAGATGTTCGTAATCCGATACCTCGAGCCACTGTCCATCCTGGTTTACGAATCTCGATGGACTCACCCATATCATGGTGCCGCCGCGCACGGATTCGAATTCCTCCATCACCATGTCGTGAAGCCCTTCGCCGATCGCGATGATGGCGGTTACGGCGCCGATGCCGACCGCGATCCCCAGCAGCGTCAGGACCGAACGCAGCCTGTAGTGCGCGAGATTGGCAAACACGGTCTGGATATGGTGCGGTATGGACACGGACGACAGGGTCCTTTGAGGTTAAGGGTGTTTCGCGGTCAGCGCGATATGAACCGCTCTTGCATCCAGTGCGATGCGCGCGCCGGGTTCAATGCCGGACAGGATCTCCACGTTTTCGGTCGATTCGATACCGATCTCGACCATGGCGGATTCCAGGTACGATTCCGGACACCTCCGCAATTCGGGGTCCGCCGATGTGCAACGATAGACCATGTGCCGCCTGCCGGACGCCGATCCGGTCAATGCAGAATCAGTCTGTTCGATGTTTGCCCCCCTGTTGTCGGCCATTTCCATGACGGAAGAAGCGGGCACCAGCACCGCGTGGTCGTTTTGCTCCAACACGATGTCGATATCGCAGGACATGCCCTGGTGCAATTCCATCGATGGATCAGATATCACGATTTCGGCATCGAACGTGACGAGCGTGCCGCCGGGCCTGCGCACACCGACCGGCGCGACGCGCTCCACCCGACCACGGTACATCGCGTCCGGGTAGGCATCGACACGGATCCGCACGTCCTGTCCCGGCCTGACCCTTCCGGCGTCTATTTCTCCAATCGCCGATTTGACGATCATCCGGTCCGGATCGCCGATCCGGAACATCTCCGTGCCGCCGGTGTACGACGAGGTGCCTGACGCTACGACTTCGCCCTCCTCCACCGCGCGGGCAATGACGATACCGTCCAACGGCGATATGACCCGCACGGCGTCATGGGTTTGGTTCGAATCCACCTCGACGTTCACCTTCAGTTCCAGAATCCTGAGTTCGAGCTCCGCCATGTCGAGATCGTGACGGGCCCTGGTGTGTGCGATCCTTGCCTGTTCGAATTCCTCGGACGATATCAGGGACCGCTCGTAAAGCTCGCGCTTTCGCTCAAAGTTCAACTCCCTTTCCGTAAGATCGATCCGGGCGCCGTCCACCCTGGCGCGCTGCCGGGACAACTGCAGGGACTGGGACGGGTCCGGCTCTATCACGGCAAGTACGTCCCCCGCTGAAACCCGATTCCCGACATCGGCGTGAATATGCCTGACTTCCCCGGAAATCGTGGGCTTGACCATGACGGTTCGGACGAACTGGATGGTGCCCGTCTCCGCCAGGATCTCCGAGATCGATCCGTGTTGTACCTGGAGGATCCGAAACGTGGCATCCCGAGCCGTGGAACTGAAAACGAAATACACCAGAACGGCTACGAGGCTGCAGACCGATACACCAGCAATGACTAACCGTTTTTTCATGACCAAAGTGGTTCCCAATAGCTACACGTAAACGGTGCCGAGCAGTTCGATCGTCCTGCGAATGACAATCCACATGCCCCACACCAGTCCCAGCGCGAGCCAGGTGAGCCAGGCCGATCCCCGGAAAGTCCGTGCCAGGCCGAGGCCCAGCAGGAAAAGAAACCAGATTCCGAAGAGATCGGCGCCTGGCAGGAACAGGCTCCAGAGGGTTTCGGGGTCCGCCTCACCGAGAAACACACCAGGATGGATGGGGGGATCGAGCGAACCGGACAGCAAGACCAGCGCGGTCTTGACGATGGTTTCAGGTACGAGGACCAGCGAGGCGTAGGCGGTTATCGGAAGGACCTTGCCGTAGGGCAGCAGCTTGCCGAATATCATTTCACCGCAGTGTTTTCCCACCACCGACCACGCAGCGACCATGAAGCAGACGCTCGCCGGCAGGACGAAAAGGCCGATGAGTTGACGATGGTCGAATCGCACGGCCTCGCGCAGAATGACGGATTGTTGATCTGCGCTCAGATCCGAATAGGACTGGAATTCGGTCTCGATCAACGCCCTTTCCCTATCCAGCGCAACGGGCAAAGTGACGATTCCGGCGCACAGGACTACCGACATGACCAGGATCAGCGCCAGCATCCACTCGGTGGTGGATTGTCCTGTTTCAAGATCCGCAAAGGCCCTCCCCGGCCTGTAGAGAACCTGGAGCCATCGCCCGGGATATCTTGCCAGATCCGTGGAAGCGCTCATGGGCATAGATCCCCCATGATGACCAGATGGTAGTAGCTGTGTCCGCCGCCCGACCAGAATGGACTGTCCCAGGGCCAGAACCTCCACCAGACCGGTTTCGTACGGGTATACGCACCCCGCCTGTAACTCTCCAGGAACGTGCTTATGTGATGCGCCGTGCTCGTGGACAGATGCCGGCCGACTCTCTTTGGATGGGATTCCACACCCAGGTAGGAACGAATCATCAGGCTGTGCTCATCGATCGGAAGCGCGTCGACATTCGCGACGTACCACTTGAACACGTAGTAGAAGTGGTTAATGAGGAAGTACTCGACGTTCGACACGTAGAAAACGGATACGCTCGTACCGTGGGTTTCAGCGAACGTGCCGATGGCCCTCAACGTCTTCCCGCCCGCGAAGTTCCCCACTACGGGAATGATCAGGTTTCTGAGATGGAGGTTCTTCACAAACCCGAATGCATCTTCGGTACTCAGGAAACTGGCGTATTCCCCTTCTTTCGTCGTGCCCGACATCAGGTCCCTGAACGCAGGATAGGACAGGCCGTTTCCCAGGCGTGTTTCGGCGTACCGGATCGAAAGTTGTTTTTCGAAGAACGACCGGTAGATGTAGAGCATCTTATTGAGATCGTCCCGGTCTTCGATCCCGTACCGCCTGACTTCCCGCCGCAGCCGCTTCCAGTTTTCTTCAAATTGCAGGGAGTCGGCTGTGGTCGATGTCTCGATGTAATCCAGGACTTCCGAAATGGAGGCCGTGTCTTCCGGTCGTCCGTTCGCAACCGATTCGTCCTCCCGGTACTGCCTGCTGAACAGCAGCATCAGGAAGGACGTTCGGTCCCGGGCCAGGGTAAAGAGGGCTTTGTAGAGGAGATGCTGGAGCAGGTTCTCGCGACGGATGTCGACGATGAATGCGATATCCGGTCTCGAGACGGCAATGTAGGAGAAGTTCTGCTCCGTACCGACGCCGATGTAGACGCCGCCGCGTCTACCCAGTTCGATTACCGTAGGAACGACGTGCAGGTAGGACGATTCATTGGTAACGAAGTTGTCCCCGGGGAAGTGACCGGGCGCTTCGGAGAACGCGGTCATGATCCTGGCGAATTCGGACAGCGCCAGGGAGTCCGGCACGGCCCCATGCGCAGCGAAGCGCAGTTCGAGCAGGACGCAAAGTGCCGTCAAAACTAAAAGTCGATAAAGTTTCAATGTAGGGATGTTTCCTTTTCATCGGATTAAAACTCGGCTATTTCGAGTTCAACTGTGCAACGCGGTCGAGGCGATTCTGCAGGGTGGGGTGGGTCAGGAATATGCGGGCGAACTTCCGTGGAGTCTTCATCCGGTCATTCAATTGATGCAGGCGGTAGAGGGCACGGCTGTAACACTCTACCCCCACCCATCCGGCCGCGGTAGCATCTGCTTCGTATTCGTTACGTCTCGACAAGGGAAACATGACACAGACCATAACCAGCCATACATTCACACCGCCAATCAAACCGGACGCCCACGTCTTGTGGGACTCATCCAATGCATCGAAATAGGCACTGAAATCCATCAGATACCCAATGATCTGAATCACGCAAATCCACAGAATCCCGGACAACAGCATCTTGAACAAATGTCTGTGACGTATATGCGCCACTTCGTGGGCGAATATCGCCAGGATTTCGTCTTCCTTCATTTTCTCCAGCAGTTTGTCGGTAAAGAATATGTACCGGCCTTTTCGAAAGAGGCCAGAAACCATGGCGTTCGCCGTCCTGCCTTTCATGGCGTATAATGTCTCTGCTGTGATGTCCATTCCGGTGACCGCTAGCAACTTCCTGACCGACCGGTCCAGACGATCATCCTGTAACTCGAAACCTCGGAAGATGAACCGTGTCAGGTAGGGAAAACACAGATATCCGCAGGCGTTGCCCACGGCGGCCGAAACGATGACCAAACCTACTACTGCGATCGACCCACGCTCGAATAGACCTGGAGCCGACTCTTCCGCCACGTTAATCGTTGCGATCAAGATGCCTGCAAACACGAGCGCGGCCAGAAACATGCATGCCATCGCTACGCCCATGTCCAGTCCGAACTCGACCAGTCTGTCACGCCAGGTCAACCGAATCGTTCCCTCTTCATCCGGCAGACTTTCGACGGCGTCGAGGCTTCTTTCATTATCGGAGTCAATCATCACAGCGTCTCTCTTTTCCTTGTCTATTTAGAAGACAATCGTGGTCATGAACACGTGCAGGCTTGCGTAGGCTGAGAGTATCCCGGCGCACTTCAACCGGGACAATGCACTTAACCGGTGGACCACTTCGCAAGCGACCGCCAGGGTAAGGACATACGCCAAAGAACGACCAAGTCGCATCCATCCGAACCATCCCGAATCCTGCATTTTACCGATTTCAACGGGTAATTGTTCTATCGTGGGAATTGAAGCCAACCCCTCGTGGGTCATGGCGTCGGAGAACAACACCAAAAGCATTACAGCACACGCTGAATACAATGCGAGCGGCAGGTATCCGATACTCAGCCAGCCGAACAAAGCGCGGTGATTCCGTCGGCCGTTCAACAGCATTACAGCAATGACAATGAACGCCCATCCCAGCACGAATGTGGCGATGTCACCGAACACGACCCCCACCGACGTGCTGATACTCATAATCGTTAACACCTGGTCATATGCACTGGCCAGTTG
The DNA here is from genome assembly GCA_009838645.1 of Gemmatimonadota bacterium. Taxonomy (NCBI): domain Bacteria; kingdom Pseudomonadati; phylum Gemmatimonadota; species Gemmatimonadota bacterium. The sequence goes on from VXRC01000025.1 coordinate 5,958, forward strand.
TTCGGGAATCTGTTCTGTGACCGTGCGAAACATCATGTATACGGTCAGAACATTGGTAATCAGGTAGGTTACAAAAACACTTAAACCGATCCAAATGGACTCCTTCATTCCGATCGATGAGATTCTGTCAACAGCCCAACCGGGATTTCGCATAATCGTTCCTTCAATTGAATACGGCCGCAATCTGACCGGTTATGTAGGTCTCCACCATGGAGGCTGCGAGCACAAGCAAGAGCCCCGCCGTCAATCTTCGAACGTTCAATGACAGCCTGTCCATACTGAACGACCAGTCATCGAATCTCAGCTTTCTGTATACGATGATGAATCCTTCGCAACCCACGGCCGCTATCATGGCGAATCCGGCGAGTTCCAGCAGTCCATGAGGCACCGTAAGGGCGGCCGCCCTTTCCCACGACATGCCAGAATCCATCACACTTCGTACAACCCATCCTATACTCAGTCCGATCCAGGCCAGATTCGCCATGCTCATGAATCCCAGCGATAGAACCCCCGTCAGAAGAACGGCGCAGACTTTCAAATTCGTTCCAATGATGAATTCCCATTCATCGTGTCCATCGAGGAAAACGCGGGGGAGCAGGGTATTTGTGTCTGCAGCATGGTCCGGAGCGCCCGCAGGTCCCGTGTCCAAGGGAGACGATCTGCCGATTACAAGGCCGGCAAGTATACAACACACAGCGAGTAAAAAGGGTACTTTGTTGAGGCGGTATTCGTTCATCGGCATAGTTAAAAACCAGGTTAGTCTTGATTCCTGTTTCTGGTTATAGAACGCGATGTGTTATCAGCCTGATCGAATGCCCATCCAGGCGAGGAGGGGGCGCGACGCCCCCTCCTCCTTACCTTAAGGCCCTAATAACCGAGTGCAAAGCCAGCAACCAAACCACCAGCGCCGATTCCTGTGCATGCGGCAAGGCCGAGACCGACCTTTATTGCCCAACCGCCGGCTATTGTTCCAAGTACACCGGCGGATGTGTTTATAATATCCTTGCCCGTCAGGCAGTAGATCAGGTTCGGCGTCGCTACGACACCGGGCGTTTCAGCCAGCGTTGCGTTGGCCGTCGAGTTGACGCTTGCGCCCGCGATCAGGGCGAACATGAACACGGAGAGAATGAGCTTTTTCATGATAATCTGTACTCCTCGATTGCTGGTTTGATCGAACGTGTATCGAACGAATAACAAACGTGTGTAATTTACCTTTCGAACGCAATTGGAATTCCGTCAGCCTCCTTTCCTCTTCGATTCAGGTTCCATCCTCCGTTCTCCTCCGATGCGGACCTCATTCTCTGCGCTGGTACCAGGGAACTCGGTTACAGGTCTCGGAATGCGCGGTTCCGAGAGCGCTTCGATCGTCAAACGGAAACTCGACCTGATGTGGTCACTGAATCCAGCATCTGCCGCGCGGTCTAAATGGATTAGTCCTTCGGAATTTTGCGATTCTCGCGATAAATCTTTTTTTTTTCAATAAAAAAGCCCGGCGATCGTTCCGCCGGGCGTTCGAAATCCCGCTCGTAGGCCTGTATACCAGGCTATCTGGCCTCATCCTCTCCTTTGATTCACTCGCTTCTCGTTTTCCCTTTCGAATGCACGGAGTTCCTTCATATCCTACTCCATGTCCCCCTCCCGCACCGCCTCCAGCAGCGCTTCCCGCGTCATGCCTCCGGGAGGCGTGTTCAGGCCAGATTCCTCGCCCGGGTCGGCGACGAGCCAGATGCCGCGCTCGAGGGCGTAGCCGCCTCGAGCGGCGGCCTTTCTCAGGAGATCCTGCAGGTCTTCTCCGCCCATCAGGCCCAGCAGACCGACGGGGATCACCCGGGCGGAGACGCCCCGGTCGCGCAGGAAGCCGGCGAACCAGTCCGGTGGACGTTCGTAGGAGAAGACGAGGAAGGGGCGTTCCGGCGTGCCGGCGCCTCTCCAGAAGCCCAGGCGAAACCAGTTCAGGCGCAGGGAGCGGACGAAGGCGCCGTGGCGCAGGAGGGGATTGATTGCGTCCATGGACTGCCGGTAGAGCACGCCGAGGCGCTCCGCGTTGGCTTCCTGGAGCTGGAAGTAGGTCTCCAGGTATCCCGATTTCAGCAGCCACTCGAACCGGTCTTCCCGGTCCAGCCCCATGAGCGACCTGAATTCGTCGCCGTGGTACAGTCCGTTCCGGACGAGATGGCGGATGAAGTACCGGAAATGCAGGTCGTCGAAGGCGTCGGTCGCGGCATAGGCCTCCGCGGGGCGCGTGATATGGGGCTCCCAGTCGTGCACGATGGCCTTCAGGGTCCGCTGGCCGCGGCTGTGCCGGGCGATGGCGCGCGACGGCTCGAAGACGTGCCGGTTCAGGTAGGCCATGTCCAGCCGGGAGGGCAGGCCGACCGCGTCTCCCCGGGCGTCCCGGGCGGCTTCGTAGCCGCCGGCGATCTCACCTGCGCGCGGGGCGCTGACGCCGGCGTACCAGGCCGTCGCCGTTCCTCCCAGGCGGTTGAGGATGGGCAGGGCCCACGATTCGAAGCGCACGTCGCCCGTCGTGACGGCACCCCCGGTGTAGCTGGCGGCCGGCGCCACGGTCCAGAGGAAATCCATCCCGAGACCGGGCAACATGCCGGCGAGATCGTCCATATGCTCATGCCGCCGGGCGACGAAATCCCAGACGCCTCGAAGCGGAACGGCAGCTTCCGAGGTCGCGCTCGGGCCCGCGCCCGAGGCCGCGCTACCTGCGTCACCCGCACCGGACGCCGCGCTGCGGATCACCCGAACCCGTTCGGGCAATACCGGACCTACGGACACGTTGTTGAGGGAGATATCCGGTTTCCGGTTGCCGGGCATCTGGGCCGTGGCGTACCCGTGGCCGGGAGACCAGTCCCCCGGGGAATCGACCAGTGCGCGGACGTACTTCGCGAAGCCGCCCGGAAAACCCTCCAGTCCTTCGGTGCCGGCTCCCAAGGGCGAGATGCCCAGGGGCGGCAGGGGCCGGTCGAGTCCGGACAGCACCTGCCGGTCCACGGCCAGAACGAATCCCTCGTTCAGCCGCCCGGTCCGTCCCGCGGCCGCCACCGCCAGGCGGCCGAAGGTCTCTTCGTCGTCCCGCATGGACGCCAGGTCTTCTACGGACCGGATCTCCTCCCGGATCTCCCGGTCGGCGAAGGCGGCGGCGATGACCGCCACCGGAACGCCGACCAGCGCGTATTCGGAACCCCAGCGGTTGCCGGACATGCGCACGGTCAGCGTGTCCTTCGCGTCCGAGACGACTTCCACCCTGCCTCTGAATCTTGCCGTGGCCCAGTCCACCGGGACGGGCTCCCGGTTCCGGTAGTACAGGCTGGGGCGCAGTTCCTGGTCGCCTCGCAGCAGCAGCTCGACCTCCTCCCCCGGCACCGCGCCATCCGGTGGGATGCGCAGGGTCCTGCGGACCACGCGATATTCGGGTTCGGGCGCGGATTCGGGTTCGATTTCCTCACCGGGGGGCGGACCTTCGGGTTCCACGAGCAGAGGTTCGGCGGAGGCGCCCACGAGCAGGCGGGTGCCGGCGCGGGCCGCCACGATGCCGTCCAGGCCCCGTCCGGCCGGATGGCCGGAGGCCAATTCATAATGCACCACGGGATTCAGGACGGGACCGGTTTCATGGTCGGCGTTCAGCGCGTGCAGGTTGATGTCCAGGCGGGCCAGGATCTCGTTGAACTGGTACCGGTCGTGGACGCCGGGAATGACCTTCCTCCTTTCGCCGTAAGGCCCGTCGGAAGGCATGGCCAGCACGAGCACTTTGCCGCGCGAGACGAAGTTGATGGCCAGGTCCACTTCCTGGATGCTCATGCCCGGATCGCCGCCGCCCAGCAGCACGATGGCGTCGTAGTCCCGGGCATCCCGTTCCACCATGGCGGGGTAATACGGCCGGTAGTCGACGTCGAAACCCGCTTCCGAGAACGCGCGGATCATCCCGGCGTGCTCAACCGGATAGGCCATGGCGTAGTCGACGACGAGCAGGCGGGTACCGGTCTCCTGCTGTGCGGACGCCTCCTGCCGGGCGGACGCCTCCTGCTGTGCGGACGCCTCCTGACGGGCGGACGCCTCCTGACGGGCGGACGCCTCCTGCTGTGCGGACGCCTCCTGCCGGGTGGACGCCTCCTGGCGCACAGACACCTCCAGCCGCTCGCCCGAGGCGTGCAGGGGCGCCAGGCAGCATATCAGGAAGGGAATCAGGTAGAAATCCGGTTTGATCTGCATGAAGTTCATTCCGATGCGTTGTTTCAGGCCGACTTTCCATATTACAGCCATGCCGGGGTGATCACAAGCCGATAAACCGCGTGGCGCCCGGTGATCACAGGCCGTGTTTTCCCGGAAATCCAACGGGCGGTGTCCTGTTGTCGGCAGGATGTCCGCACTGTCGCCGGATACGCTAAATGAAAAACCACAGGCCGGTTAAAAACCAGTTTTTTAGTGACAAACGTGTGTAATTGCCGCGATATTCAGAGACAAACATGCGTATTCCCGCTTATTGCGGAATATCGCGATGTTAAGCGCGTTTACAGTAAACCCGTTTCCAGTCCGTTCGGCCGGATGGTCGAACTTACGCAAGGGAAGGAGTGAACGAGTGGTGGACATCCATGAGAGGTCAGACCATTGAGTGCGCGCGACGATCCGGTGCGGGATTTACAGGCGGTGCGCGCTCGCAACGACGCGCTCAACGAGGCGGTCCTGCGTATCAGCGCCAGCCTGGACCTCGAGACGGTCCTGGAGGAGGTCGTGGAGCGTGCCAGCGCGCTTACCGGAGCGCGCTACGGCGCCATCGCCACCGTCGACAAGGCCGGCGTGCTCAAGGACTTCGCCACCACCGGTCTTTCCGACGAGGAGCATCGGCGCCTGTCCGAATGGGGCGATTGGCCGCGAATATTTGAACACTTCCGCGACCTGGCCGGTCCGCTGAGACGGGCGGAATTATTGGAATACGTGGGTATGACCGGCTATTCGGCGTTCATGCTGCCGGACGCCTGTGCCTTCCAGGTCACTCCGATGCGTCACCGCGGCGCACGGGCCGGAACCCTCTTCCTGGGGGGAAAAGCGAACGGCGGGGAATTCACGGACGAGGACGAGGAGGTCCTCCTGCTGTTCGCCTCTCACGCGGCCACAGCGATCACCAACGCCGGCAAGTACCGCGCCGAGCAGCACACCAGGGCCGACCTCGAATCGCTGGTCGAGACTTCCCCGGTAGGCGTCGTGGTGTTCGAAGCGGGGACCGGCAGTCCAGTGTCGATGAACCTGGAGGCGAAACGGATCGCGGAAAACCTGCGCCTTCGGGGCAAACCAATCGAAGCCATACTCGAGTTGGCGACCTGCCGCTTCGCCGACGGCCGGGAAATCGCGCTGGACCAGTTCTCCCTTGTCCAGGTGCTCCGCAACGCCGAGACGGTGCGAGCCGTAGAGGTCGTGATTTCCATACCCGACGGCCGCAGTGTGACGGTGCTAGTGAGCGCCACCCCGATCCGCAACGAGGACGGCGCGGTGACGTCGATGGTGGTCACCATGCAGGACCTGGCGGCGCTGCAGGAACTGGACCGGACGCGGGCCGAGTTTCTCAGCATGGTGAGCCACGAGCTGCGTGCTCCGCTGACCTCCATCAAGGGATCGGCGACGACGGTGTTGAACGCCTCGCGGGAACTGGATCCGGCCGAAGTGCGTCAGTTCTTCCGGATCATCGATGAACAGGCCAATCTCATGGACAGTCTGATCGGCGACCTGCTCGACGCGGGACGGACCGATACGGGCACGCTGTCGGTCACCCCGGAACCCTCGGAGGTGAGCTTTCTGGTGGACCAGGCCCGCAACACTTTCCTGTCGGGCGGCGCCAGGCACAACGTCCTCATCGACCTGCCGCCCGATCTGCCCCCGGTGCTCGCCGACAGGAAACGCATCGTGCAGGTGCTGAACAACCTGCTGTCCAACGCCGCCCGCCATTCGACGGCAACGGCCCCTATCCGCATCTCGGCTGAGCGGGACGGCGTGTACGTCGCAGTCACGGTGGCCGACGAAGGCCGGGGCATTGCACCGGAACTGCTGGGGAGGCTGTTTCGCAAGTACGGGCGCAGCGAAGTAGACTCCGGCGTGGCCGGTGGACTGGGCCTTGCCATCTGCAAGGGGCTGGTCGAGGCGCACGGCGGGCGCATACGGGCCGAAAGCCCGGGCGTGGGCAAGGGCACGCGCTTCACCTTCACCATACCTGTCGCGGATACGGGCGCCGTAGACACCGCGGCCGGTGATGCCCGGCACGCCCCGGGTCAGGTTTCCGATGGACGCCAGCCGACCTCGGTGCTCATCGTAGACGACGACCCGCAGACGCTGAGTTACGTGCGCGAAGTCCTCGCCGACGCGGATTATTCCGCCGTGGTGACGGCCGATCACCGGGAAATCTCGAGCATCATCGAAGCGGAGAAGCCCAAACTGGTCCTGCTCGACCTGATGCTGCCCGGTTCCGACGGGATCGAACTCATGCGGACGATACCCGAGCTCGCTACCCTGCCGGTGATCTTCATTTCGGGCTACGGACGCGACGAGACGATCGCCAGGGCGCTGGAGGCCGGCGCCGAGGACTACATTGTCAAACCTTTCTCGCCGACCGAGCTCACGGCTCGGATCGGGGCCATCCTCCGCCGGCGGGCCAATCCGGATCGTTTCGTGCTCGGCGAGTTGGCCATCGACTACGACCGCCGTGAAGTCAAGCTCGCGGGTCGGCCGGTGGCGCTGACCGCTACCGAGTACGAGGTGCTGCGCGTGCTTTCGCTTAGCGCGGGGCGGATCGCCACCTACGACACCTTGCTGCGGGAGATCTGGGGCAGGCGCGGCCTCGGTGACGCGAGGCTCGTGCGGGCCATCATCAAGCGACTTCGCAGAAAGCTCGGTGAAAGCGCCGACGACCCGTCCTACGTCGCCAACGTGCGCGGCGTCGGCTACCGCCTGATCCGGCCGGGGGATGGGTAGGGGCCCGCCGTCCAACCGCTACCAGTCGGACGGATCGGGAATCCCGGTGCTGACGATGACCTCCAGGCCGGGTTCGGGTAGTGCGCGTCTCGCGGCCTGCAGGGAGGACCCCGGCCCGGGCCAGTCGTCCAGGACGCCGCGTAGTTCGCCCGTGTATCGATCGAGCAGGAGTGCGGTGGACCGGCCGTCGTCCCGGTTCATCACCGCGAATCCCTCGGGCCCGGACAGTTCCAGGTGTTCCAGCCAACCGGACCAGTCCGTCCGAACGGGGACCGAGAAGACGAAACCGCCGCTTCCACCTTCGCCACACCCGGTCTCCTCCATGGAGAACCTCAAATCGAAAAGCACGTTGCCTTCGGCGTCTCCCGCGGCAAGCCGGTATGGCCCGCGTCCTCCGGGAAGGGACGGCGGCGCGTCGACCACGAAAGCAGGCTCGAGGTAGAGTTCGCCGTATTCGTTCCTGCCTCCCCAGACCAGCAAGCTTCTCCCGGATGGCGAGGGTGCTGAAGCGAATACGGGCTCGCCTGCCAGAATCTGCCGGCGGTTTATCATCTTCACGAAGCTGTAGTCGCTTGTCCAGTCAGGCGGTCCGCAATAGGACATGAAGTCGGGCATCGACGAGGGTACAAGCTCGTCGTTCCTGTGATCATACCCCCAGACACCGATGCTTCCGTCCGGATAAGGGAAATTTAACTCAAGAAACGATGGTCCTCCGCAGGGAGCGTGACCCATGGCCAGATTATGCCCCAATTCGTGTGCCATGAACGCATCGTTCAGCTCGGATACCGTTACAAATCCGGGTCGCCGGCCAAGTCCCCCGCCACGGGTGACAATGCCCATGTAATAGTCGCTCGAACCGTCCATGGTGCGCGTCAACGCCACCCTTTCCAGGGTCCTGACCGAACTTACGGGATCGAAGGAGACCGCCACCGGGTTGCGGATTTCGACGCGGAATTCGTTCACGGGAAGGCGGTCTTTCGAAGCGTTGAAGTCATCCGAATCCGCCGAAAGGCTTTGAACCGTGGACACCAGGCCCATGTCCGGGTTGTCCTTCCAGTAGAAGGGCACGACGGTCAGATGGAAAGGCGGCATGTCGACGACTTCCGCGGACAGCCGTCCCGATGCAGGAAGGCGGCCTGATGAACCCAGTTCGATGACCATCTCCAGACCCGGTTGGATGACCGAACCTGGAATCGGCGCGTTGGACGTGGCCTCGCTGTCGCCCACATTGAGCAGCGCAGAAATAAACTTGTTTGTATTCTCCATTTCTGCGGTGAAAACCTCGACATCGTCATGAAAGATACGCGCGGTGACGTGAGGCATAGGTACGTTGGCATCCGTTTCCGACGCGATGAAGACACGTAGCAGTGCGTCTCTTCCCGCCACCAGGGGAACGGAGCCATCAAGCGTCTGGGTCGCCTGGATGAGCACGGCCGTCGATTCCGTCAAAAACCCACGGCAGAAGTCGACGTCGGCCATGGGAATAGCGTGCAACCAGTCTTGGGTTTCGGTATCCTCCCTCAGGCACAGGCCGATTCCCTCGAACCGCAGTTCGTCCAGCATCAACTGTGTGAATGACGGCGGCAGTACGCCAAACATCCCCCCGTTGCCTTGCAGGTATAGTTTTTTCAGTTTTGAGAGTCCTCCCAGGGATTCCGGCACGTTGCCGATAAATCCGTTATATTGAAGGTGCAGTTCCTGAAGGTTCTCAAGATCGCCCAGTTCCTCAGGGATGATCCCGCTTAACTGGTTCCGGTTCAAATACAGTTTTTCGAGCCGGACAAGCCGGCCCAGTTCGGGCGGGATTTCGCCCGTCAGTCCGATGTTGCCCAGATAGTCTCTCTTCCCCGAACCCGAAAGAGAAAGAACCAGCAGGTTTTCGAGCTGGCCCAGTTCAGGAGGGATTTCGCCCGTCAACGCGTTTCCGCCCAGGT
>VXRC01000025.1:14960-88622 GCA_009838645.1 Gemmatimonadota bacterium
CCCGTCAACGCGTTTCCGCCCAGGTACAGGGTCGACAGATTTTTAAGCTGGCCCAGTTCAGGAGGGATTTCGCCCGTCAACGGGTTACCGGTGATATCCAGCCACTCCAGACGGGCGAGCCGGCCCAGCGCAGGAGGGATTTCCCCTTCGAATTTGTTACTGCCCAGGGACAAGGCCGACAGGTTTTCAAGATCGCCCAATTCAGGCGGTATGGAACCTGACAACTGGTTGACGCCAACCGCCAGCCTCGAAAGGTTTTCAAGCCTACCCAGCTCGGAGGGAATCTCACCGGTCAACGCGTTACCGTGGATATTCAGGTCGGTCAGGTTTTCAAGCCTACCCAGCTCGGAGGGAATCTCGCCGGTCAACGCGTTACTGGGAATAACCAGATCAGTCAGGTTTTCAAGCCGGCCAAATTCGGATGGGATTCCTCCGGACAACTGGTTACCGCCCAGATCCAGCCATTTGAGGCGGGCGAGTCGGCCCAACTCGGGTGGGATGCTTCCCGACAGCTGGTTTCCGTTGAGCGACAATCCCGCAAGGTGCTCGAGCCGACCTAATTCGGAGGGAATCTCTCCAGCCAACAGGTTATCATGTAGATCCAGCCACTCGAGGCGGGCGAGTTGTCCCATCTCGGGTGGAATAGTGCCTGACAACTGGTTGTTTGCCAGCTCTATCCGCGTTACCCGTCCGTCCTCGTCGACGGTAATCCCAAGCCAGGTTCCCAGCGGTTCTTCACTCAACCAGTTCGTGCTGTTCGTCCAGTTCGGCCCGCCCGCGGCGTTGTACAACGTGATCAGGGCTACGCGTTCCGCATCCGTATCCATTCCCGGTACGTATATAGGGATCGTGGCCGATGCGTCTCCCGACCGGGCGGTAACCTGGGTGCTGCCCTCCCCGGCCGCGGTCACCAGCCCCTGCGGACTGACCGTGGCCACGGCCGCGTCACCGCTCGACCAGTTCACCGAATCGGAGGCCATGACCCTGTTGTTCTGGTCAAAGACCATGGCCGTCAATTGCCGGGTCTGCCCGATGGCGTGGAACGTGATGGATGATGGGGTGATTTCGATCCGGGTCGCTATCGACGCCGCTGGTGGAGGGGGAGTTGACGGCGGAGTTGACGGTGGAGGTGGAGGTGGAGGTGGCGGCGGGCTGGTTTTCGTCGGACCGTCTTTGCCGCACGTGGTACTCGCGAGCAAAGCCAGATGTACAAAGACCACGACCCCACAGCGACGCATGCTGAGCATGATATTTTAACTGAAGGAGAAGACCGTGTTACATGGGACGTTCCTTTACAGGGTAAAGCTCGATTTAATGCACCTTTCTGTCATTAGAATGTCAACAGAATTAACTATCAATGATCTTAATTGATTGATTGGTAATGCGAATGATATGGCTGGCTGGCACAGATCAAGGCAGCATGTTTCTGCGTCGCACCGCTATTTCGTCGCACCGCTATTTCGTCGCACCGCTACTTCGTCACACCGCCGCCAGCCGCGCCAGCAGGTCCACGCAGCGGTTGGAGTAGCCCCATTCGTTGTCGTACCAGCCGCAGATCTTGACGAGGTTGTCGTCGATGATCATGGTCAGCTCGGCGTCGAAGATGCACGAGGCGGGGTTGTGCACGATGTCGACGGAGACGATGGGGTCTTCGCAGTACTCGAGGATGCCGTTCAGGGGGCCCTGCGCGGCGGCCGCGAAGGCGGTGTTGACTTCGGCGGCCGTGGGCACGCGGTCGACCTGGGCCACGAAGTCGGTGAGGGAGCCGTCGGGGACGGGCACACGGACGGCCATGCCGTTTAGCCGGCCGTTGAGCTCCGGAATCACCTCGCCGATGGCCTTGGCCGCGCCGGTGCTCGTGGGGATCATGGACAGGGCCGCCGAACGGGCGCGGCGGGGGTCCTGGTGGGCGAAGTCGATGATCTGCTGGTCGCTGGTGTAGGCGTGGACCGTGGTCATGGAACCGCGGACGACGCCGAAGTGCTCGTGCAGCACGGACACCATGGGGGCGAGGCAGTTGGTGGTGCAGGAGGCGTTGGAGACCACGCGGTGCCCTTCGTTCAGGATACCGTCGTTCACGCCTATGACGATGGTCGCGTCCACGTTGGTGGCCGGCGCGGAGATCAGCACCTTCTTCGCCCCGGCCGACAGGTGGGCCGAAGCCTCTTCCCCATCGGTGAAGATCCCGGTGGACTCCACCACCAGGTCCACGCCGCGGTCGCCCCAGGGCAGGTTCGCCGGGTCCCGTTCCGAGACGATCTCGATCTTGTTTCCATTCACCGCGAGTCCGCCGTTCACGGCCTCCACCGGATGGTCGTACCGGCCGTGGACGGAGTCGAATTTCAGCAGGTGCGCCAGCGTCGCGCTGTCGGTCAGGTCGTTGATGGCGACCACGTCGAACCCGGTCCGCTCCGACATGGCCCGAAAGACCATGCGGCCGATGCGGCCGAACCCGTTGATGCCGACCTTGATTCCCATGATGTTTATTGCCTCCAAAAGTTTCGGGAAACCGTCCCGTAGACCCGGGCCGATTTCCCTTTTTCAATCCCGGCTTCTGCCGGTTCGTTATCTGGTTTTTTACAGCGCGTGCCGCTATGCTCCCGATTCCAACAGACCCCTCAGCACATACTGCAGAATGCCGCCGTGGCGGTAGTATTCAACCTCGACCGGGGTGTCGATGCGCACGATGGTGTTGAATGTTCTCGTGGCGCCGTCCGCGGCGGTCACCCGGACACCGACGCGCTGCCGGGGGGTGATGCCGCCCTCGATCCCCTCGACGTCGTAGGTCTCGAAACCGGTCAGCCCGAGCGATTCGGCGCTGTCCCGCTCCTCGAACTGGAGGGGCAGGATGCCCATGCCGATGAGGTTGCTGCGGTGAATGCGTTCGTAGCTTTCCACGATCACGGCCCGGACGCCGAGGAGATTGGGCCCCTTGGCGGCCCAGTCCCGGGATGAGCCGGATCCGTATTCCTTGCCGGCGATCACGATCAGCGGGGTATCCGATGCGCGGTACGCCATTGCTGCATCATAGATGGCGACCGGTTCGCCGTCGGGCGCGGTCTTCGTCCAGCCGCCCTCCGTGCCCGGCGCCAGGCGGTTGCGCAGCCGGATGTTGGCGAAGGTGCCCCGCATCATGACTTCGTGGTTGCCCCGCCGCGCCCCGTATGAGTTGAAGTCCTTCGGCGCCACGCCGCGCTCGACCAGGTACCGGCCCGCGGGGCTGTCGGCCTGGATCGAACCGGCCGGCGAAATGTGGTCCGTCGTGACGGAATCGCCGAGTACCGCCAGCACGCGGGCGCCGGGTATGTCCGTGATCTCGCCGGGTTCAGCCGGCATGTCGTCGAAGTAGGGCGGGAGCTTGACGTAGGTGGAAATTTCGTCCCAGGCATAGGACTCGTCGCTCGCCGCGGCCAGTTCCGCCCAGCGGTCGTCGCCCGTGAAGACGTCGGCGTAGATCGACTGGAACATCTCCCGGCGCACGGAGGCGCGCACGGCCTCCCGCACTTCCCCGGGTGTGGGCCAGATGTCCCGGAGATAAACGTCGTCGCCCTTCGGGTCGGTTCCGATGGGCTCGTTGTACAGGTCCACGTCCATGCGGCCGGCGAGAGCGTAGGCCACCACGAGCGGCGGCGAGGCCAGGTAATTGGCCTTCACGATGGGGTTCACCCGGCCCTCGAAATTCCGGTTGCCGCTCAGCACCGCGGCCGCGACCAGGTCGGACTCCCGCACCGCGTCGCCGATGGGGGCGGGCACGGGTCCGCTGTTGCCGATGCACGTGGTGCAGCCGTAGCCCACGACGTGGAAACGGAGCTGCTCCAGGTAGGGAAGGAGGCCCATGTCTTCCAGGTACCGGGTCACGACCTGCGAGCCCGGCGCGAGGCTGGTCTTCACCCAGGGCCGAGTGGACAGGCCCCTTTCGACGGCCTTCTTCGCCAGGACGCCGGCGGCCGCGAGCACGGCCGGGTTGGACGTGTTGGTACAGCTGGTGATCGCCGCTATCACCACCGAACCGTGTCCCAGATCGAAGGACGAACCGTCCATGTCGACGGGGGCTGTTTTCGTCAGCGTGCCCAACTCGCCGGGCGCGTGTCCGTTGCCGTCCACCCACTGGTCGACGGTCTCGTCGGACAGGTCCGGGTTCTCGTCGGCCAGCATGGCGGCCAGTTCCTTCCGGAACGACGGCTTGACGCTGGACAGCGATACGCGGTCCTGGGGCCTGCGGGGGCCCGCCATGCTCGGCTCGACGGTGCCGAGGTCGAGCTCCAGGGCGTCGGAGAAGACCGGGTCGGGGGTGCCGGGCGTCCGGAACAGGCCCTGTGCCTTTGTATAGGCTTCCGCCAGTTCGATCTCGCCTGCGTCGCGGCCGGTCAGTTCCATGTAGGACAGCGTCTCGCCGTCCACCGGAAAGAACCCCACGGTGGCGCCATATTCGGGTGCCATGTTGGCGATGGTGGCCCGGTCGGGCAGGGACAGGCTGTCCAGTCCGGGACCGTAGAATTCGACGAACTTGCCGACGACGCCGTGTGCCCGGAGCATCTGGGTCACCGTCAGGACCAGGTCCGTCGCCGTGGCCCCGGCCGGGAGGGCACCGGTCATCCTGAACCCCACCACGGACGGGATGAGCATGGATACCGGTTGGCCGAGCATGGCCGCTTCCGCCTCGATGCCGCCCACGCCCCAGCCGACCACGCCGAGCCCGTTGATCATGGTCGTATGGGAGTCCGTCCCCACCAGGGTGTCGGGATAGGCGATCGATTCGCCGTCCCGCTCCCGGGCGAAGACCACCTTGGCCAGGTACTCGAGGTTGACCTGGTGCACGATGCCCGTGCCGGGCGGGACGACGCGGAAGTTGTCGAAGGCCTGCTGTCCCCACTTGAGGAAGCGGTACCGTTCCAGGTTCCGGTCGAATTCACGGTCCACGTTGGCCGCGAAAGCGCGGCGGGAACCGAACTCGTCCACCTGGACGGAGTGGTCGATGACCAGGTCCACGCCCTGCAGGGGATTGATGCGGTCGGCCGCGCCGCCCAGTCTGCGGATGGCGTCCCGCATGGCGGCCAGGTCGACGACGGCCGGCACGCCCGTGAAGTCCTGCATCAGCACTCGTGCCGGCCGGAAGGCGATCTCCCGTTCGGAGGATCCGCCCGCAACACTTCCGACGACCGCGGCTACGTCTTCGGCGGAAACCGACACGCCGTCTTCGTGGCGCAGCAGGTTCTCCACCATGACCTTGAGGGAAAAGGGAAGGCGCGAAATGTCTCCGGCGCCGCCTTCCTCGGCCCTGGAAAGCGAATAGTATATACTGGCGCTTCCGCCCACTTTCAATGCGGCGCGGGCATCGAAGCTGTTCAGGTTACGCGGCACTGTGCCTGGCTCCCGGTCTTCGATCCATGGATTTTACAAGAATCCTCAAACTAACGGCTTCAACCGGTCGGTGTCAAGGACATTCCCGTAGCCGGCCACGCCCGATATGCCCGTTCCATCGGGGTTCGCGACAGGTACAGATGTCTTGACACCGGGTGTGCTCCGTCCTATCATCGGTACGCCCTGAATCCGATATACCGGATTTCATCACGACGCGGTCCGACTGTTGTTTATCTTTCGTAACCCATTGATATCATGGTGTTTATATCCAATATCCTGCGAAGGTTCCCGTGGTTCGCCGGCATGGGCCTTCTGTATCTTGCCGTCAGCCCGGCCTTTGACGTAGCGGATGCATCCGGCGGGACCTGGCGCTTCGCCGCCCCGCAGCAGCGGCTGTTCCGCCCGCTGCTGGCCGACCCGACCGAGGCGCGGCTGGCGGTATCGTCCAACCTGGACGACCGGCTGAACGGCGACATCGGCGGTTCCTGGGAGGCCGCCGACTATGCGTGGGACGCGGACAGCGGGCTGCGGCTTCGGACCGGGATCCATGCCGGCGTCTTCTCGAAACTGCGCCGGTCGGGAACGACCTTCCCCCTCGAGACCGCCGACTACCTGATCGGTTTCCACGCGGACCTGGGCAACGACCGGATCACCGGGCGGTTCGAATACGCCCACGTGAGCGCCCACCTGGCCGACGGGTACGACGGTCCGGAAAAGTCCATGACCTACAGCCGGGAGTATTTCACGCTGTACGGCGCCCGCGAGATGCGTTTTGCGCCAGGGTCCGCCATCGGTTCCGCGATCGGCTCCGCCCGCGTCTACAGCAGCCTGCGGTGGTCGAACCACGCCATCCCGGACGTGCGGCGATGGCGGGTCCAGGGCGGCGCCGAACTAATCTTCCGGCCCCTCACGGGCGAAGGCGGCGCAACCCGGGCCTACCTAGCCTGCGACGTGCGACTGTTCCGGGACGGGGACATCTCCATCAACCGCACGGCCCACGCGGGCCTGCTGTTTCACAACGAGGCTTCACGGGGCCTTCGTCTCGCCTTCGTATACTACGGAGGCCGCAGCGAACACGGACAGTTTCATCGCCTGGAGGACGACTACGCGGGGATCGGGCTGTTCTTCGATCTGTGAGAACGAACGTTCATGAACTTCCTCATCCACCTGGAATGCAGCGATTGCGGCAAGCGACTGCCTGCGGACCGGTTGCGAAATCTGTGCCCCGACTGCGGGCGGCCGCTGCTCGCCCGGTACGACACCGAAGTAGCAGGCAAGGCATTGACCCCGGACATCCTGGCGATGCGCGAACCGACCCTGTGGCGTTACCGCGAGATGCTCCCCGTGCAAGACGAATCGGCCATCGTCACCCTGGGCGAGGGCGGCACGCCCCTGATGCATGCCCGGCGCCTGGGTGAACGGCTGGGCATGGACGGGCTTTACATCAAGGACGAATCCGTCAATCCCACCGGCTCGTTCAAGGCCCGGGGCCTGGCCATGGCGGTGTCCCGCGCCCTGGAACTGGGGGCGGCATCCCTGGCCATACCCTCCGCCGGCAACGCGGCGGGCGCGCTGTCGGCCTACGGCGCCAGGGCGGGCATCCCCGTGCACGTGTTCATGCCCCGGGACACGCCCCGGCCCTTCATCGTGGAGTGCCGGGCCCACGGCGCGTCGGTGGAACTCGTAGACGGCCTGATCACGGATTGCGGCAAGCTTGTGTCCGCACGGAAAGACGCGGAAGGCTGGTTCGACGTCTCCACCCTGAAGGAGCCCTACCGCGTGGAGGGCAAGAAGACCATGGGGTACGAACTGGCCGAACAGTGCGGATGGGTCCTGCCGGACGCGATCCTCTACCCCGCGGGGGGAGGGACCGGACTGATCGGCATGTGGAAGGCCTTCTCCGAGATGGAAGCCCTCGGGTGGATCGGGCCGGAGCGGCCCCGCATGGTCGCGGTGCAGGCCTCAGGATGCCAGCCCATCGTCCGGGCCTGGGAACAGCAGTGGCCGGACGCCCCGGAGTGGGAGAACGCCCGCACGCTCGCCAGCGGGCTGCGCGTGCCCGCCGCCGTGGGGGACAAATTGATGCTGGCCGCAATCCGGGAGAGCGGAGGAGACGCGGTGGCCGTTCCCGACGGCGACATGGTGCGCGGCGTGCGGGAGATCGGGGCCTGCGAGGGCATCTTCGCGGCGCCCGAAGGCGGCGCAGTGCTGGCCGGACTGCGAAAGTTGATCGCGCTGGGACGCATCGACCGGTCCGACCGGGTGGTGCTTTTCAATACGGGCAGCGGGCACAAGTACGTGGACAACCTGGATGCGTTGCACGGCGACCAGGACGCCTGAGGTTTTTTTCGCACCGGTTGCTAGATTGCAGTTCACGCTCCGACTACTCATTATACAGGGCCGCTGTAAATATAACAGGGCCGCTGTAAACTACGTTGCCCATGCGGGTTCGAATCCGTGAGGCGATAACGGGGTACGCGATCTGTTTCCGTTGACCATGGGGAAAACCCGCGTCATATTTTACCAGCGGACGGTGCCGCTGGGCTGCTTCCAACGGTCCGTATAGCCCGCACGGTCCGCGCAATCGAAGAGAAGATCACCATGAAGACCAGAGTTACCGTTGTCATTGAAACTGACGGCGAACAGTTCCATGCGTTCTGCCCTGCATTGCCCGGTATCCACAGCAATGCGCCCACGTTCGAGGAAGCCCGTGATCGGACGATACCTGCGATAGAACGGTATCTGGACTTTCTGGACGAGCAGGGAGGTCCAAATCCCGTGGGGCCGGACCTGAATATGGATGCAGGCAAGGAGATCATCCATTTCCTGCCCAGTTCAACCGAGTCGACCATCCAAAGTGTTGAGGTACCTTGGCCGTCCTACGATCCTCGCTAGCATGACGGCTCAATGAATCGTCCTTCCGGCCATCCTGCTTTCATCTCATACGGAAAAACATGCGTCGTCTTATCTTCCTGTTCGCACTGCTCTTACTACTGCCGACCCCCGCTGGCGCCCAGAAGATGCTCATCTTCATGGACCTGGAACAGCAGGACCATCTCAAGGCCTACGGCATCGCCTTTCAGGCTCTGGAGCAGGGCTATACCGTCGAATGGCTGCTGAACTACCGCGGCGGGTCCTTCGTCATGGACCCCACGGCCGACCGCGTGCGGTCCTGCCACCTGCGGGGCGTGAGCTTCCAGGTGATCGACGGCGCGGAACTGGTCCGGATCTACGCCGAAATCGAGGAAAACAACATGGACCGGGTGCTGCTCGAAAAAGCGCCCGAAATCGCTGTATACACCCGGCCCGACCAGCGGCCGTGGGACGATGCCGTGACCCTGGCGCTGGAATACGCCGAGGTGCCCTACGGCAAGATCTTCGACCAGGAGGTGCTGGACGGAACGCTAAAGCAATACGACTGGCTGCACCTGCACCACGAGGATTTCACCGGGCAGTACAGCAAGTTCTACAGCTATCACCGCACGCCATGGTACCAGCAGCAGCAGGCCACCGACGAGGCCCTGGCGCGGAGCCTCGGGTATCCCTCGGTCGCGGAGGCCAAGAAGGCCGTGGCACAGGGCATCAAGTCCTACGTGGGGAACGGCGGTTTTGTTTTCGCCATGTGCGCGGCGACGGAAACCCTGGAGATCGCGTTGGCCTCGGCCCAAACCGACATCGTGGCGCCGGAGTACGACCACACTCCCGTCGATCCGGAAGCCCAGTCCAGGCTGGACTTCGGCAAGACCTTCGCCTTCGAGAACTTCACGCTGCAGCTGAACCCGCTCGTCGGTTCCTTTTCCAACATCGACGTGAACCAGGTCAACGCCGGAAAAGTACTGACCGGACCCTTCACCCTCTTCGATTTCTCGGCCAAGTACGACCCGGTGCCCACCATGCTCACGCAGAACCACGTAAACTACATCGCCGGCTTCTACGGCCTGTCCACTTCCTTCCACCGCGACGTGCTCAAGCGCACCGTGGTCGTCCTCGCCGAAGAAGCCGGGACCGACCACGTCAAGTACCTCCACGGCAACTACGGGATGGGGACGTTCACCTTCTACGGGGGGCACGATCCGGAGGACGAGGAGCACCTGGTGGGCGATCCGCCGACCAATCTCGCCCTCCACAAGAACTCCCCCGGTTACCGGCTCATCCTGAACAACGTCCTCTTTCCCGCGGCCAAGAAGAAGAAGCGCAAGACCTGACGGCAAACCTGGCCGCACGCCTCGCGCCGGCGGGCAGAACCCGGCGGCAATCCCTGACGGCCCGCGCCACGCCGGGTGAGAAAAACTCAAAAACTCTTGCAGGCCGGCGCCGCATCAGGTATAATGATGGTTACCTCACACAGGTTTCCAGCAAAGTCATTTTAAAAGAACCTTTGCTATACCATAGGGAATCCTGCTCCGGGTATCGATGGCATGCCTCACCAGAACGGAGGACGTCAGAACTGCCCGGGGGGACAACCACTGTTCCGAACAGGTTCTCCTAAAAATACTTATGCTCGCCTGTGTGGGGTATTTTATTGCCTGGACGCGACCGTGGGGCGTCGACCGTGAAGCGTGATGTTCCCGTCCTTCGCGGCCTGCTCTTCCCGGTCCGCCCGGCCCGCCTGGCTCACCCCGCCTTGCAGATGATTTCAGTACAAGAACCCCCATGCTCCAGAACCTGACGCTGGGACAGTACTATCCCGGCGAGTCTTCCATTCACCGGCTGGACCCGCGCACCAAGCTGTACGGCGCACTGGCGCTGATGGCGGCGCTGATCTGGATAAAAACCCTGCCGCTGTTCTTCTTCATGCTGGCCGTGGTCGCGGTCCTGGTACGGGTCTCCGGCGTTCCGCTCCACCTGCCGATGAACAACCTGAAGGCCTTCCGCCTGATCCTGATCATCACCTTCGCGGCGCATGCGTGCTTCACGCCGGGAGAAGCCGTGATCATCGCGGGATACACCGTGCCGGGGCCCACCTGGGAGGGGATGTTCCAGGGGGCGGTGTTCAGCATGCGCCTGGTGGTCATCATGCTGATCGCGGCGCTGCTGATGCTGACCACGGCGCCGTTGGACGTATCGGACGGCATCGAGCGACTGCTCAAGCCCCTGGAACGGTTCGGTCTTCCCGCCCATGAGCTGGCCATGATGATGGTCATCGCCTTGCGGT
This sequence comes from Gemmatimonadota bacterium, assembly GCA_009838645.1. Classification (NCBI taxonomy): domain Bacteria; kingdom Pseudomonadati; phylum Gemmatimonadota; species Gemmatimonadota bacterium. The sequence goes on from VXRC01000025.1 coordinate 25,477, forward strand.
TCATCCCGACGCTGGTGGAGGAAGCGGACCGCCTGCAGAAGGCCCAGGCCGCCCGGGGCGCGGACTTCACCGGCAATCCGATCCGGCGCGTCCGGAAGATGACCGCCCTGCTGGTACCCCTCATGCTCTCGGCCTTCCGGCGGGCGGAGGAACTGGCCGTCGCCATGGAATCCCGCTGCTACCGGGGCGGCGCCGGACGCACCCAGTTCCGTGTCATGGCCCTGGCCCGGAACGATTTCGTGGCCATCGCGGCGGTGGCGGTCCTGCTCGTCCTCGGCGCGGCCTTCAACCGCATTGGTCCCGTCGACCATCTGTTCTGATCCGCGCTTAACCTCGCCATTCCGCCAGAATCCGCCATGCGCACCCTGGTCCTCACGATCGAATACGACGGCACCGACTTCCTCGGCTGGCAGCTCCAGCCCGAGGGGCGGACCGTTCAGGGCGTCCTGGAGGAAGCGGTGCGCACCATCCTGCGGGCCGAACTCCGGGCGACCGCGGCGGGCCGCACGGACGCCGGGGTGCACGCCACCGGGCAGGTCGTCCACTTCAGGACGGATTCGGACATGGTGGTGGACCGGCTGAAGATGGGGCTGAACGGGGTGCTGCCGCCGGACGTGCGCGTGCTCGAAGCCACGCAGGCGCCCGATGATTTCCATGCCCGGTTCAGCGCGGTGGGACGACGGTACGTTTACCGGATCATCCGGCGCCCGAGCGCCATGCGAAGGCACCAGGCCTGGCACGTGGCCTACCCGGTGGACGTGGACGCCATGCGCCGGGCCTGCGCTCCCCTGTTGGGCCGCCACAACTTCACTTCCTTCTGCCAGGCCACGTCGACGGCCGACGGCACGGTTTGCGAGGTGCGGGAACTGGAATGGATCGAGGCGGAGGACGAACTCCGCCTGCGTATCGAGGCGAACCGCTTTCTCCACCACATGGTGCGGACGATCGTGGGCACGGCCGTGGATATCGGACGGGGACGGTGGCCGGAGAGCGTCATGGCGGAGATGCTTGCGGCGAAAGACCGCCGTGCCGCGGGCGCCAACGCCCCGGCCCGCGGGCTCTGCCTCGAGGCGGTGCGCTATCCTTCCGAATTCGGGATCTGAGGGTCGGGCGGACCAGGCGGGTCGGGCGATATCGAGCGGCGGTCCACGAACGTGTCGATCTCGTCGCATACCTTGTGCAGCACGGCGACGTCGCGCTGTTCCAGCCGCAGACTGCGGCGCAGGACGCGGCGGATGGTGCGCAGGAAGGTCTCCTCGTTCGGCGTGGACTCAAAACCGAGCCGGAGCAGCGTCTCGTGCACGCGCCGGGTAACGCGCTCCACGGCCCGGTGCTCCGCCAGGCGCACATTGGACGGGGGCGGCGCCTCGCCACTTTGGCGAAAGAGTTCGTACGCGCAGACCATGACCGACTGGGCCAGGTTTAAGGAAGGGTAGGCCGTCGCCGCGGGGATCCGGGCGATGACGTTGCAGCGCTGGAGTTCGTCGTTCAGCAGGCCGCGGTCTTCCCGGCCGAAGAGGATGCCGCAGGGCTGGCCCCGCGCCACGGCCGACAGTTCGGCGCAGGCCGCTTCAATGGGCTGTATGGGACTTAGCCAGATCCCGCGGGTGCGGTTGGTCGTGCCGACGACGAGGGCCAGATCGTTCACCGCCTCGTCCAGCGCCGGGACGACGCGGGCGTTGTCAAGGATCTCCCCGGCCCCGTGGGCCATCCAGCGGGCCTCGGCCTCGTGGCGGAATTCGACCGGATTGACCAGGACGAGGCGGGAAAGCCCCATGGTCGTCATGGCCCGGGCGACGGCGCCGATGTTCCCCGGCACTTTCGGTTCTACGAGAATGATGTGAATGTGCGAGAAATAGTCCGGCGCGGTACTTTCCGTTCGATCGGCCATGGGTCAGATCCGGGTCAGGTCCGAGTCAAGTCCGGGTCAGGTTCGGGCCCTGGCCAGCGTCAGGCCGGCGTCAGGCCCGGGTCCGGGCCGGCGTCAGGCCCCTGTGTCAGGCCCGCCCCTCCTCTTTCGACTCCAGCTCCTCCACGGCGGCCTTCAGTTCGGCGATCTCCGCCTCCAGCTTCTTTTCGCGGCCGGCGATCGTGAAGAGGTACAGGAACAGCCCGACCCATATCAGCGTGTAGGCGGAAAACAGATACCAGAAGTTCTGATCCACGGTTCAATCGCTCCTTTAACACGCACAGGACGGTAGGCCCGGATCCCGTGCTGCCTTACGCTCAAATTACCCGCTCAAATTACCCGTTCAAATCCCCACGCTGCCGGGATGCCGGTGCTCCACGCGCTCCCGCAGGGCCTCGGTCTCGTCGCGCAGCCGCTCCAGCGCCATCCGCCGGCTCATGAGATAGAAGAACAGGAGGGTGAAGACGACCGCCGACACGCCCAGTGCGATGCGCATGTCCACTTCCATGCCCGCGCCGAGGCCTTCCTCCGTCATGACCAGGGAGTCGGGATGCAGGCCCCGCCACCACAGGGTCGCGAAGTGGATGAAGGGGATGTCGATAGTGCCGAGAATACCCAGCACGGCAAGGAAAGTCTTCACCTGCGGCAGGTCGTCGCCGTAGACGCGCAGCATCAGGTAGGCGACGTAGATGAGCCAGAGGATCATGGAAAAAGTGAGCCGGGGGTCCCAGGTCCACCACGTGCCCCACACGGGCTTGCCCCAGATCGGCCCGGTGATCATGACGAAGCAGCAGAAGACGAACCCGACCTCCGCGGCGCTGTAGGCCACGATGTCCCACCTGCGTTCCCGCAGCCACAGGTAGATGACGCTGGAAACGCCCACCAGCACGAAGGCGAACTCCGCGATCCAGGCGGAAGCGACGTGAAAATACATGATCCGCTGCACGTCCCCCATGACCCGCTCCCGGGGCGCCCAGATCAGCGACAGGTACAGCGAGGCGACCAGGCCCACGAGGCAGATGAGGCCGAAGGGCGAGATGCGCAGGCGGGCGGCTATGCCGGCCATATTCATTCCTCCACGATGTACTCGAACAGCATGACGGACGCGACCAGGAAGACGACCGTGAACACCGAAAGCAGCCTGATCCAGTTCGTCATGTCCTGCCAGTCCCCGCCCTCGAAAGTGGTCCGCGTCGTTTCCACCAGCGCGATCAGCACCGGGGAGGCGACGGGCAGCAGCAGGACAGGCAGCATGACGTCCCGCATGCGCGTGTTGACGGCCACGGCCGCGAACAGGGTGGCGACGGACGAGAATCCGACGGTTCCCAGAAAGAAGATCACCAACAGTTTAGACAGATACGGCAGGATTGTCATGTTGAAAAACAGGACGAAGAAGGGAAGCACCGCCAGCTGGACCAGGCCGATGAGCGTGACGTTGCCCAGCAGCTTGCCCAGGAAGATGGATCCCCGGTCGATGGGCGCGAGGAGCAGTCCTTCGAAGGTGCCGCGGTCTTTTTCCGGTGAAAAGGACCGGCTGGCGCTCAGCATGCCCGCGAAGGCGAAGGCCACCCAGATCATGCCGGGCGCCACCCGTTGAAGCACGTCCGCCCCCGCGTTGAAGGCGAAGTTGAAGATGATCACGACGATTAGCGAGAAGACGAACATGGTCACGACCCGCTCGCGGGTCCGGTATTCCACGAGCATGTCCTTGCGGTAGATTTGCCAGGACTGGGCGAGCATGGATCTCATCGTTGTGGTAACTCCCTTTACGTGTCCGAACCCGGCGGGCCGGGCGGGCCGGCCCTACACCGCGTGATCGCGGTAGGTCTGTTCGAAATCCGATGCGGACAGCTCGCTCGTCTCGGCCTCGAACACCAGGCGTCCATGGTTCAGGATGGCGACGCGGTCGGCGGATTCCAGTCCACGGACCAGGTCGTGCGTCACCAGGAGGATCGTCTTGTTCCGGGCGGTCAGGACCGTCTTGAGCATGACCATCGCGTCCTGGTCCAGTCCCGAGTAGGGCTCGTCGAGCAACAGGATATCTGGATCGTGCAACAGGGCGCGGGCCAGGGCTACCCGCTGGCGCATGCCGCGCGATAGCGTCCGTACCGGACTCCCCGAACGGGCCTCCATGCCCACCGTCTGCAGCAGTGAACCAATCCGCTCCTCGCGGTTTTCCACCCCGAAGAGCCTCCCGTAGAACCGCAGGTTCTCCAGCACGGTCAGTTCGTCGTAGAGATAGGTCTGGTAGGACAGCGCGCCGATGCGCTTCCCCAGGTCTTCGTCGCGGTCCTTCGTGATTTCCTCACCGTCCAGGAACACCTGGCCGCGGGATGGGCGCACGAGCCCGGCAATGATGCCCAGCAGGGTCGACTTTCCCGCGCCGTTGGGACCGAACAGGGCCAGGAAGGATCCCGGGGCCACGTCCAGGTCCACCCGGTGCAGGGCCCGGAAACGCCCGTAGGACTTCGTCAGTTGGCGGACGCTGATTCCAGGGGCGCCAGTAGCGCCAGGGATGCCAGGGGACCCGGCGACGCCGGTCGTGCCGGGAGCGCCGGTGACACTGGAGGTGCCAGCGAGGTCCGAGGCGGATCGATCACCCATCTCCGCTCCCGGGTTGGCGCAGCCGGAGCGCCCGGTCCTTGAGGCGGGCACGGCGGGTCCTGTAGGCGTCCGGGTCCAGTCCTCCCGCCGCGAACTGGTCGTCCAGGGCGGCAAGGGCCTGGACGATCGCGGCGTACTTGCGTTCGTCCTCCGGCGAGAGATCGCTGAGGGCGGGCGGTTCGTCCGGCTGATCGGGCTTGACGCGGATGCCCACCACCAGCCCCGCGGCCACGATGAGCACCACGAATCCGAGCATCCCCCACTTCATGACGTCCTGCCAGGCCAGCACGCGGGGGAAGGCGACCTCCACCGACATGCCCCTGCCCACGCCCACGCGGTTCGAAAGCAGCAGGTACTCATCGTTGGCAATCTGCTGCACGCCGTCGTTAGTCAGGTTGGTGGCCGTCACCGTCTGACTGCTTGGTGAAACCAGCACCTGGACGCGTTCGACGTCATAGTCCATCTGCCTGTTGAACCGGTGATCGATGGACGCCCGGTCCACGTTGTATGCGTATACGATACGCGAGACCCCGGGAGGCACGGGCGCCGAGAAAAGAAGGCCGCGCTCGGTGTGCTGAAGCCCTTCCATCATCGGCTGCAGTCCGAAGGCGGCCGCGGGCAGGTTATAGACGAGACCCAGCCCCACGCCGGGCGGCGGCGCGAAGGTGAGGATGCCCCGGTTCTCTACCACGATGATCTCCGTGAGGTTCAGGATCTCGGGTCCGGCATCGATGACCAGGTGGACCGCGCTGTGGACCAGGGCCGATTCGTCGGTCGTGATGTCGAAGACCTGCAGCAGGGTGTCTACGCGGCCGGCGCCCGGTACGAGGGGAATGTGGCCGGTCAGGTAGGGAATCTCCAGGTATCGGGTGGCGATCACGTAATGCGACCCGTCGGCCCTCAGTCCGGTGAATTCGTAACGCCCGTCGCCGTCGGTAACGACCCTCGCAAGGGTCTGGTCCGGGCCCTCTTCGGCGCTATGATTCAGCAGCACCACCTCGTGTCCCGCCATCGGCTGGCCCGTCGTGCCGTTCACGACGGTGAGCCCGATGCTGCCCGTTCCCTGGGCCTGCGCGGTCCGGACCGGACAGAACACGCAGACCGCCAGGGCGGCCCAGGCCACCAGGAGTGCACCAAAAACAAAAAGCCCCGAAGGGCTCGCGGGCGGGCGATGCTTCATGAGATCACCACTAGGACAGTTTGCCTCCGCACTGGGCGCAGAACCTGGCCGATGCCGGGTTTTCGGCGCCGCAACCTGCGCAGGTGACAACTTTCAGCGAAGCGCCGCACCCGATGCAGAATCTGGCGGACTGCTCGTTGGCCGTGCGGCAGATCCTGCATTCCTGGACGCGAGCGGACGGAACGGGCGGTGCATCCCGGGCGGGCGCGTCTGCAGCGGGGGCGTGTTCGGCTGCTCGCACATTTTCATCGGGCGCATCAACGGCGGCCAGGTCACCAGCGGCCTCGTCTTCGGCTGCATTCTCTTCCGCCGCCTCGTCATCGACGGTCACGGGTTCGCCGGACGCCGGCTCTCGGCCTCGCCGGATCTCCCGCACCGCCTCCTCGATCTGCTCCTCCACGGGAAGGTCGCTGACGGCGGTCCGGTCCAACTCGTCCAGCACGTCCGACGCTTCCTTCATGTACTCCTGCCGGAGCGCCTCGTGATCCTCGGCGGCCAGCTTGCCCATGTTGTAGTCGATATTCAGTTCGCGGATGGAAGAATAGATGAAATCCTTCTTCTTCAGCAGGTCGTCCCGGCGGGACCCGGCGGACCTGGCAATCCCGGGGCGGCGGACCGAACCGTCCAGCATCGGACTGATCATGTAGGCGAGGACGCCCAGCGCGAGCAGCCCGCACGCAATCAGTGTCATGGTCTAAGGCCGGCTCCTCTCGTGCGCGGCACGGCTGAACCGGTTCCTCTCGTGCGCGGTACGGCCGGACCGGAACGCCGGCCGGCTAGGATTGGGGAAGCGGTTCCGGCGACTGCGGCTCGGTCTGCTCATACTGGCCGTATCCCCCCTCGGCCTCGTACTTGGACGGACACTTGGCATACAGCGTATGGGCGGTGAAAGTGCCGTCCCGGCCGTATCCGCCCTCCACGACCACTTCCGAATCGTCCTTGAAGGTGTCCGGGACTACGCCGGTGTAGACGACGGGGGCCTCGACACCGCCCTCGTGGGCGACGAAACGGATGCGCATGGTGCCCACCTCGTCGCGCTGGATCGACCCGTTCACGACCTTGCCGTGCAGGCGCATGTTCTCGTCGTAGGCCACGTCGCCCGTTGCCACGGCGGCCTTCAGTTCGCTCACGGTGAGGTAGTACATGGTCGCGTCGGTCGCACCGGTATAGATCAGGTAACCGATGGCGGCGATCACCAGGCCGAAGCCCACCAGGAACTTTCGCTGCTTCTTCCGCTTGCGTTCTTTCATGGCTTGCTCCTGCTGTTTTCCTGAATTGCTCGACCCCCGCAATATAGGCCATACGGTCCGTTTCGGCAAGCACAATCTGGTCCGGAGCATACGCCCGCGACCGCTCGTGTGCAGAGGTCTTGGGCTGCGAGATCACCGGCCCGGCGCGGGGGTAAATGTGCTTGACTATCGCCCCGGCCGCGCCTACCTTACGCCGGAGTCGACGCCCTTTGGAATCACGTCCGGAGATCATGGCGCCTGCCCCGTAACCACCCGTTTTCGCGCCCCGATTCGTCTTTGTCTTCAGGAGCATCATGACCGCTTTCACGTCTGCCCAGGATGTCTTCCAACGCTTCGAAGCCCAGCACTATATCTGCGGACCCGACCTGGCCACGCCCGTGTTCCTCATGGAGCGGCTCGAGAAGCCGCTGCTGGTAGAGGGACCGCCCGGCGTGGGGAAGACGGAGATCGCGAAGATGCTCGCCGGCGCGCTGGACCGCCGCCTGATCCGCCTTCAGTGCTACGAGGGGCTGGACGAATCCAAGGCCCTCTACGAATGGGAATACACCAAGCAGCTGCTGTACACGCAAATGCTTAAGGACCGCATCGGCGAACTGCTGAAGAGTACGGACACGCTCGGCAACGCGGTGGAGACGCTCAACCGGGAGGACAGCGCCTTCTTCTCCCGTAATTTCCTGCTGCCGCGCCCCCTGCTCGAAGCGATTCTCGCGCCGCAACCCGTCGTCCTCCTGGTCGACGAGATCGACCGGTCGGACGATGAATTCGAGAGCTTCCTTCTGGAGGTGCTGAGCGATTTCCAGGTCAGCATCCCGGAACTCGGCACTCTGACCGCGGCCCAACGCCCCCTCGTGGTGTTGACGAGCAACGCCAACCGTACGCTTTCCGAGGCGCTCAGACGGCGGTGCCTGTATCTTTACATCAACTATCCCTCCCTCGAGCAGGAGGTCCGGATCGTCCTTCGCAAGACTCCGGGCATCGACGAGGAGCTGGCCAACCAGGTCGTCCGGTTCGTCCAGAAGATCAGGACGCTCAACATGCGCAAGCCCCCGAGCATCGCCGAAACGATCGACTGGGCGCTGGCACTGGTGGTCCTGAACGCCCAGCACCTCTCGCGCGACATCCTTTCGAGCACGCTGAACGTCCTGATGAAGGACCGGGAGGACATCGAAAGGATCATGCGGGACGGCTACCATGATCAAGCGGCTGGTTGAATTCGCCAGGCTGCTCAGGCAATCCGGCGTACGCGTATCCATGGCCGAGACCCTGGACGCCGCCGAAGTCCTCCGTCACGCGCAGGTCACCGAACGGCCGGCCTTCAAGGCGTCCCTGCGGTCCACCCTGGTCAAGACCCGCGAGGACATCCCCGCCTTCGACGAGGCCTTCGAACGGTTCTTCCTGGTCCAGGTGGGCGAAGACGCGGAGGAGCTCGACGATCCCTGCGGGGAAACCGAAGGGCCGCCCGACGGCCAGCCCGACCTCGACGACGGGCAGGACGAGGGGGACCAGGATATCAGGCGTCTCCAGGAAGAGCAGGGCGAGGCCGTGGCGGGGGACGGGGAAGGAGACCCCGCGGACGGAGATGATACCGAGGAACTCGAAGGCGAACTGGAGCGGATGCTCGCCCGCGTGCAGGTGGGTGAGCAGGCGTCCGACGCGGTCACCGAGCCCGGCACGCAGCCGAACCAGCAGGCGGAGGACGTCGACCTCTACCAGGAACTGCCTCCGGGTGACGTCGAGAACCTGTACGAGGCGGTGGAGGAACTCGCCCGGAACCTGGTGACGCGCAAGTCTCTGCGTTTCAGGAAGTCGCGCCATGGCCGGGTGGACATCAAGAAGACGATCCAGCGGAGTTTCCGCACGGGAAACCTGCCCTTTCACATCATCTACAAGCACCGCAAGATCAAGAAGAACGAACTGGTCGTGCTGTGCGACGTGTCGGGATCGGTCTGGGAGGTCGCCCGGTTCTTCATCAAGCTGGTCCACGAAATGCAGAACCAGTTCAGCCGGGCCCGGAGCTTCCTCTTCGTGGACCGGATCAACGAGGTGACCGACGAGTTCGACCGCAGGCCCTTCGAAGAGATCGTCGAGAACATGAAGGACGACCACGCGCTGAATTTCTTCGGGCTGAGCGATTTCGGCAGGGCCTTCTACCAGTTCCACGACGAACACCTGCTCTCCCTCTCGCGGGATACGGTGCTCGTCATCCTGGGCGACGCGCGGACCAACTGGTTCGACCCCCAGGACTGGGTGCTGGGTGAGATCCAGGGAAGGGTCCACCAGACGATCTGGCTGAACCCCGAGCCCGTGCAGTACTGGGACACCGACGATTCCGTCATGTCCAGGTACAGCCCGCACTGCGATCACGTGCTGGAATGCCGGAACCTGGCCCAGCTCCAGGATGTCGGTGAACTGATCCTCAGGGCGTGAGCCCGATCGGATACAAAAATGAAACACGCCCGCATTCCAAAAAGCATCGGAATGGCCCTGGCGGTCTGCCTGGCCTGCCTGGCCGGCGTGGCGCTGTGGACGGCCCGCGGCAGCGGAGATTCCGGCCACGACCTCTTCCTGCGCAATGATTTTACTTTCGGCCGGGTCGTGTACCAGAACTCCGGCGGGTTCTACCGGGGATGGGGATGGGGGCGGTGGTCGGTGGATTTCCCGTCGGCCGACGCCAACGTGATCCGCGCCCTGCGGGCCACGACCTCCCTCAAGATAAACGAACCGCAGGCCGTGGAGCTGACGGACCCCGATCTGTTCGATATTCCCTTCCTGTATATCCTGGAAGTCGGATCCTTGCAGTTCAGCCAGGAGGAAGTGGACGCCCTGCGGGAGTACCTGCTGCGCGGCGGATTCCTGATGGTGGACGATTTCCACGGATCGCGCCAGTGGGCGGTATGGGAATCGCAAATGAAGCGGGTATTTCCCGAACGCGACATCGAGGAAGTCCCCGCGGGCCACGCGATATTCCACTGCTACTACGATTTCGACGAGTATCCCCTGGTGCCCGGTACCGCGGCCCTGTGGAGACCGGGCAACTACGAGCGGGACGGTGCGTTGTACGGCCACCGGCTGCGGGGCATAACCGATGACGGCGGCAGGCTCATGGTGCTGATGAACTGGAACGCGGACCTGGGCGACGGATGGGAACACGCGGCCGATCCAGGGTACCCGCGCGCGTATTCCGTGATCGCGTACCGGCTTGCCGTGAACTACGCCATCTACGCGATGACGCACTGAGCGGCGACGGGGTGCCCGGCGGTTCGTTGGGGGGCCGCCCGGTGGCATAGCCCTGGGGGAAAGTGGATCTATGCGACCGACCTGAAGACTTGTTAAGCAGTTGAGGTCAGCTGCTTCAGCGCGACCGTCAATACCTCGACGGAGCGCAGGTACTCTTCCAGGACGATGTGCTCGTCCGGCGTATGGTCCAGGCTGGAGTCGCCGGGTCCGTAGGCCGCGATCGGGCACTTCCAGGCCGGTCCGACGATACACATGTCCGACGTGCCCGTCTTCTTCTTGAAGGTCGGCCGGCCGCCTTTCTGGCGGATACCCCGCAACAGCGCCCGGATCAGCGCCGTGTTCTTAGCGGCGACCACGCCCGGCAGCCGCTGGTCGCATTCGATCTCCGCCGGGCCCGCCTGTTCCATCACGAAACCGATCAAACTTTCCAGGTCGTAACCGGGCGGCACGCGCACCGAGAAGTACGCCTCGACGCCCTCGGTCAATCCCTCGTCCGTAGTGTTGAATCGTCTCAACTCGAGCCGGGGCGACCCGAATTCGCTTCCCGTGGCCTGGTCGGCGACGCGGGCTTGCATGGCGTTGTACAGGTCGATCGCCCGTTCGGCGGCGCGCCTGTGGTCGCCGGCGTGATGGGCGTTGGGCTGCTCGAGGCGATAGTCGAACCCCACATGGCCCTTGTACCCGATGGTGACGCTGTCCCAGCCGCTCGGTTCGCCGATGAATACGCAGTCGGGACGCATGCGGTCCACCAGGTGGCGGGCGCCCTTCGAGGTGGGGCATTCCTCCTCCACGGCGCCGACGACGGTGATCCGGCCGCCGGTGGTTTCCGTGAGCCGGCTCGCGGCGGCGGCGAAGGCGGCCAGGGGACCCTTGGCGTCCACCGTGCCGCGGCCGTAGAGCCTGCCCGATTCCTCCCGGATAGGAACGATCCCGGGTACCGTGTCAATATGCCCGATCAGGGCAATGTGCGGTTCGCCGCGGCCAATCTCGCCCACCGCGTTCCCGGCCTCGTCCACGCGGGCGCGGAGGCCCCGACGATCCATGGCGTCCACCAGGCAGGAAACGGCCTCGCCCTCCTGCGTGGAAGGGCTGTACCGCTCGACCAGGTCCCGCAGCAGCGCGATGTCGTCACGGGCGGTACTCATTTAAGCCTCCAACGATCCCAGCACCGCGCCCACGGTCTCTACGACCCGGTCGATCTCCTCCCTGGTAATCGACAGGGGCGGGAGGAAGCGCAGCACCGTGTTGCCCGCGGGCAGGGCCATCACGCCGCGTTCCATGAGTCCGCGGAGGACGGGGGTGACCCGTCCCTTCATCTCGACGCCGATGATCAGGCCCATGCCCCTGATCTCCCGGACGAAAGGCGCGTCCAGTGCCGCGAGGGCATCCCGGAAATACGCGCCGTTCTCCCGGGCGTTCTCGATGAGTCCTTCCTCCTCCAGCACGCGCAGCGTGGCCAGGCCGGCCGCGCAGACCACCGGACCGCCACCGAAGGTGTTGCCGTGGGACATGGCGGGGACGCCCCGGACCGTTTCGGCGCAGAGCGTCGCGCCCACGGGCAGGCCGCCGGCCATGGCCTTGGCCAGGCAGAGCATGTCCGGCCGGAGATCCTGGTGCTCGCAGGCGAACATGGCACCGGTCCGGCCGAATCCGGTCTGCACTTCGTCCACGATGAACAGGGCGCCGCGCTCCCGGCACAGGCCCGCCACGCGGTTCAGATACGCGCCGTCGCCGATGCGGACGCCGCCCTCGCCCTGCACCGCTTCCAGGATCACCGCCGCCGTCCCGTCGCCGATGGATTCCTCCATGGCGGAGGCATCGTTGTATTTCACGTGGGTGAAACCGGGAACGAGGGGTTCGAAGGGAGCGCGGTACTTGGGGTTCCAGGTCGCGCTCAGGGCCCCGAAGGTACGTCCGTGAAATCCGCGCTGGGCCGCGATGATGCCGGTCCGCCCCGTGGCGACACGGGCGAATTTAAGCGCCGCCTCCACCGCCTCCGTACCCGAATTGCAAAGGAAGAGCCGGTCCAGCCCCTCCGGGGCGACCCGGGTCAGGGCCGTGGCCAGTTCCGCCCGGAGGTCGTTGTAGAAGGTGTCTGGACAGATCACGAGCCGCTCCGCCTGCCGCGCGATCGCCTCCGTCACGGCCGGATGGCAGTGGCCTACGTTGGCCGTGCCGATCCCGCCGATGCAATCGATGTACTCCTTGCCGTCACTGTCCCAGAGGCGGGCGCCGCTGCCCCGGACGATCACCACGTCCCGCTTGGGCAGAATGCCCATCGACGCCTGGTTTTCCAGAGCCTGGTAGTCAGTCATTTTTCGCTCCGATTTACGATTTCGTATCGCCTCGAGTCGTCCTGCGCGGTGCGCTGGGTTCCCCGGATGGCCGCTTCGTTCGGCCGCCGCTGTCCGATCATTCTTCTCCGCGGCCACAACGCGATCGTTCTGTCCGGCGGCCGCTACCCGATCACCGTGCCCGCGCCGCGCAGGGCCGCCGTGACCGGTTCGGGTATCCGGCCGTCCCCCAGGATCACCTGGTCCACGCCGACCTCCAGCGCCTCCTTCGCGCCGAGCAGCTTCTTCTTCATGCGGTCCCTGGCGTGGGTCGCGATCGCTTCGTCGATTTCGTCCCGGGATATCCGGGGTATCAGTGTCTCCTCGTCATCCGCATCCTCCAGGAACCCCGGCGTGTTGGAGAGGATGACCAGCCGTTCCGCGCCGAGGGCGTCGGCGATCACGGCGGCCGCGCGGTCCCCGTCAATGTTGATCATCTCGCCTTCGTAGCTGATGGCGGGGGGACTGACGACGGGCAGATAACCCTGGTCGAGGAGCGTGGTCAGGAGCGACACGTTCGCCCTTTCGACCCGGCCGGTGTAGTCGTCCCGCAGGATCTTCGTCCTGCCGTCCTCCACGATGCGGATATTGGGTTTCCGGCGGCCCTCGAGCAGGCGGCCGTCCACGCCGCTCAGGCCGACGGCGTTGACCCCGAGCTGCTGCAGTTTCTCGACGATGCGGGTGTTGCGCTTTCCGCAGTACACCATGGTGAAGATGTCCAGTGTTTCCTGATCGGTGACCCGGCTCGTGTATCCCGACGGCGACGTGACCATGCGGGGCGGCTTGCCCAGCTGCTCGGAGATCTGGTTCAATTCGTCGGAAGCGCCGTGCACCAGCACCAGCGGCTCGGTCTGCCGGGCGAGGTCTTCCAGGACGTAATCCAGGTTGATGCCCCGGCTTCCGCCCGTCTTCACCACGATCATTCAGCATTCCCTTCCTTAACGGCGGTCACGGCCTCCGGCCGGGGCACGGACGCCTGGGTGCTGTCCGCCATGCGCCGGATCATCACGACGCCGTTTCTCACCTCTTCTTCGCCGAGGATCAGGGTATAGGCGGCGCCGAGGCGGTCGGCCTGTCTCATCTGGGCCTTCAGGCTCCGGTCCTCCCACAGTGCCGTCGCGCCTACGCCGGCCGCGCGCAGCTCCTGCGCCAGGACCACCGCGGCAGACTTGGCCTCCGCACCGAGATAGGCGACGAATACCCGCGGCTTCGGCACCCCGGGAGGCTCGATCCCCTCCTGCTTCATCGTGAGTATGATGCGTTCGATGCCCGAGGCGAATCCGATCGCCGGCGTCTCGGGACCGCCGACCATGCCGATCAGCCCGTCGTAGCGGCCGCCGCCGCATACCGCGTTCTGCGCCCCGATGCCCTCGGCCCAAACCTCGAACACGGTCTTCGTATAGTAGTCGAAACCCCGCACCAGGCGATGGTTGACCTGGTAGGGCCGCCCCAGGTCGTCCAGGTAGGACCTCAACTTGCCGAAGTGGCTTTCGCATTCGTCGCACAGGGAATCCGCGATCCGCGGCGCTTCGTCCGCGATCGCGCGGCAGGTCTCGTTCTTGCAGTCCAGCAGCCGGAGCGGGTTCTGCTCGTAGCGGCGCGCGCATTCGCCGCAGATCCCGTCCAGGCGCTCCGCGTACCAGGCCCGCAGCGTTTCGATGTATCCCGGACGGCACGCCGGGCACCCCGTGCTGTTCACCTGGAAGGACAGGTTCTTGATGCCGACCGCTTCGTAGATCTGCCAGGCGACCTGCATGACCTCGAGATCGATTGCCGGGTCCTGGCTGCCCAGCACTTCCACGTCGATCTGGTAGAACTGGCGGTACCGGCCCGCCTGGGGACGCTCGTACCGGAAGGCCGGACCGATGGTGAAGAGCCGCAGGGGCTGGGGCCGGCCGTGCAGCTTGCGCTCCGCGTAGGCCCGGCAGATCCCGGCGGTGAACTCGGGGCGCAGGGTCATTCGCTCCTCGTTGCGGTCGAGGAAGGTGTACATCTCTTTCTCGACGATGTCGGTGGATTCGCCGACGCTCCGTTCGAAGAGGCCGGTCTGCTCGAAGACCGGCACGTCGATCTGCTCGTAGCCGAAGAGTTCGCAGACCCGGCGCGTGGTCTCGGTGACGTGGCGCCAGTGGGCCTGGTCTTCGGGCAGGATGTCGTAGGTGCCTCTCGGTGCCCTGTAGTTCATATTCATCCTATACCGGGTGCTAGACCGGGTGGAGGCCCGGAAACTCCAGGCCCGTCCGCTCGTCCCACCCGTGCATGATGTTGAGGGCCTGCACGGCCTGTCCGGCCGCGCCCTTGACCAGGTTGTCCAGCGCGCCCATGACCACGACCCGGTCGCTGTGCTCGTCGCGCTCGAACCCGATGTCGCAGTAATTGGTCCCCGCGAGAAACTTCGGATCGGGATACCGGAACACGCCCTGGCGTTCCTTGATGATGCGGATGAAGGGTTCTTTCTCGTAGGCTTCCCGGTAGATTCCCCAGATATCCCTGTCGGACAGATTGCCGTTTGCGAAAGCGTGCGTGGTCATCAGGATGCCGCGCACCAGTTCGATGGCCGTCGCCGAGAAATGGACCCTGGGCGCCTGCTCGCCGAAGGTGAGCTCCTGCACGATCTCCGCCGTGTGGCGATGGCCCGTGGGCTTGAAGGACCGCACGGCCCCGCTGCGGTCCGGGTGATGGGTGGACCGGTCGGCCCGGTGTCCCGCCGCGGAGGAGCCGATCTTGCCCTCCATGAACAGCCGGGAGGGGTCGACGGCGCCGGCCCTGACGAGGGGCGCCAGCGACAGGATCGCCGTGGCGGCCAGGCACCCGGTGCACGCGACGCATTCGGCGTCCCTGATCTCGTCCCGGTAGAGTTCGGCCAGGCCATACACGAACCGGCCAAGGACGCCGGGATGGGCATGGGCATGTCCGTACCAGGTCGGATAGTCCGCCGGATCGCGCAGGCGGAAGTCCGCGCTCAGGTCGATGACGCGGGCCGACAGGCCGGAGAAGTCGTCCCATCTCTTCATCGCCTCCCCGTGGGGCAGGCACAGGCACAGGACGTCGCAGGGCTCGAGGTCGGCCAAGGCGCCGAACTTGAGGTCCGTGACCCTCCGAAGGTTCGGATGGGACCGGCCGACGGGCTTGCCCGCGAGCGATTCCGACGTCACCTGCCCGATTTCGATTTCCGGGTGGAACAGGAGCAGGCGGAGCAGTTCCCCACCGCCGTATCCGGACGCGCCGGCGATAGACACCTTGATCATGATTGGGCCACCTTTACCAGATAATCGATGATTCGGCCGGGAATGTCCACGCCCGTCGGTTGTATGCTGTTCCGGAATTCCATGGTGTAGTTGACCTCGTTGACCAGGATCCCGTCCGGCGATTCCAGCAGGTCGACGGCCACCACGCCGCCACCCACCGCTTCCGCGGCGCGGGCGGAAAGCATCCCCACGTCACCCTCCACGGGACAGTCGGCCGTCGTCCCGCCCAGGGCGGTGTTGGTCTTCCAGTGGTCCGAGTACCGGTAGACGGCGCAGATGGTCTCGCCGTCGACCACGAAGGATCGGATATCGCGGCCGGGCTTCTCCACGTACTCCTGGATGTAGATCACCGAATGCTGATAGGACCCCAGCGTCTCCTTGTGCTCGAGCACCGCTTCGGCGGCATGACGGTCGTTGACCCGCGCGATGAGGCGCCCCCACGAACCGATGGGCGGCTTGACCACGACGGGATAGCCCATGGATTCCATTTCCTCCAGGGCCGACTCGGCGGTAAACGCGACGCGGGCCTTCGGCGTGGGCACCCCGTGGTCCACCAGCGCCATGGTCGTCAGGAACTTGTTCCCGCACACGCGGGCCACCTCGTAGTTGTTGACGGTCCTGATGCCGCCGGCGTTGAGTATCTTCAGCGAGTTGAGGGCCCTGGAATGGTTGATGCACCGCTCGAGTATGACGTCGTGGTCGTACCGGTGGTTCTCCAGGTCGAAGACGATGCGCCGGTCGTCCAGCCGGTCGAAGACGATACCCCGTTTCGCCGCGGCCTCGAAGAGCATCTTCTGTTCCGTGGAAACGATGGACAGCAGCATGCCGATCTTCACGAGTTGCGTCCCCCCTGTGCCACCGTGTCCGCCACGTAGTCCATGATCTTCCCCGGTATATTGACGCCGGTGACGTCCGATGCGTCCGAAAGCCCGGACGGCGGGCCCATCTCCTGTACGAACCAGGCATCCTTCGTGCGAACCATGTCCACCACCGCGATTCCGCCGCCGATCGCCCGGACGGCTGCGACCGCCAGGTCGTTCAGTTCCTCCGTGACGGGCTCCTGCTTCATCAGGCCGCCGGCGGTGATGGTCCCGATCCAGTGGTGGGTCAGCACCGATACGGCGGCCACCGTCTCGTCGCCGACCACGTACGCCCTGATGTCGTGTCCGGGCGAATCGATGTGCTTTTGCATGAAGAAGATGGAGTGGTGATAGGCGCCGAGGATGCGTTTGTGCTCCAGGACCGTCGCCGCCGTATACTTGTCCCCGATCCGGGAAACGAGCTGGCCCTCGGGACCCTCCACGGGCCGGAGGACGACCGGGTACCCCATGTCCTCCATGGCTTCCAGGGCGGAACGCGGCGTATACGCCACGCGCACTTCCGGCACCGGCACCCCGTTCTCCCGCAAGGCCAGGGACGTCAGCAGCCGGTTCCCGTACGTCTCCACCACCGGCTGGCGGTTCACCGTCGGAATGCCCCAGTGGTCGAAGACGGTCAGCGCGTACACGGCGCGATGGTGATCGATACAGCGCTCCAGGACCACGTCCAGGTCCATATGACGCCGATCCAGTTCGAAGACCAGCCGCGTGTTGTCGATCGTCGTCACGTCGATGCCGCGGCGGCCCGCCTCGGCGATCAACCGCTTCTCGTCCTTCCTGATACGCGACAGCACGATGCCCAATTCCATTAATTCCACGTCCTCCGGGTATCCCGCGTCCTTTCGGATATCCCGCGTTCCTTGCGCCACATGCAATGGCGCCGAATGCAAAAAAAAGAGCCGGCCTCTTCGCTCAATCGAAGAGGAACACGGCTCCCAACTGTTCCCGTGGTCCCGTAATCCCTTTCGCAGGATTACCGAGGGGCCCGATGAGCGGACGAACGCAAATCACAATCATGTTTACCATGTTTATGTTTCATTCGTTTGCTCATCGTGATTTCCTTCCATCCGTCCGCGGGCTTACTCTCCCCAGTCTTCCTCTTCTTCCGGTGCCAGCGCGAACTCCAGCGGGTCTACGCTGACCACTTCCAATTCCGCGCCGCACTCCGGGCACGTGATGATTTCGCCAACCACGACATCATAATCCAGGGTGATCTCGGCGCCACATTCCGGGCAAATCCCGCTCATGATACCCCCGTTTTACACAAATGCAGCCTTGGAACGCATCTTTTTCGAAGGTCCATTCACCCTACGGGGAAGGCCTTTCCTCCTCAAAGAACGGACGCAATATAGGGTGCGCGCTAAGGGTGTCAAGCGCTTTTTTCAACCCTCCTCGTCGCCGTCCGATCCGGGTGATTCGTCCGTCTCGGAAGTCGCCGGATCGTCCTCTTCGTCGCCCGGCGTAATCCTGGAAACATCGATCACCCGGTCCCCCTCGCCCAGGTTGATGAGCCGGACGCCCTGAGTGTTCCGGCCGATGGGGCGCAGGTCGCGGACCGGCAGGCGTATGATGAGGCCGTTCGTGGTAATGATCATCAGCTCGTCTTCGTCGGAGACCGCGTGAATCGACACGACGGGGCCGTTGCGTTCGCTGGTGCGTATGTTGCTCACGCCCTTGCTGTGGCGGCGGGTCAGCCGGTAGTTCTCGATGTCCGTCCGCTTCCCGTAGCCGTTCTCCGTGACGGACAGCAGCGTGGTGTCCCGATCCGACGCCAGCATGCCCACGACCCGGTCGCCTTCGCCGAGGCGTATGCCCCGCACCCCCTGAGCGCCGCGGCCCATCGTCCGGACGTCGCTCTCGTGGAAGCGGACGGCCTGGCCGTTCTGGCTGGCGATGACGATGTCGTTGTCGCCGTCGGTCAGCAGGGCCTCGATGAGGGCGTCGCCCTCGAGGATGTTCAGCGCCACGATGCCGTTCCGCCGGGGATTCCCATAGGCCGACAGCACGGTTTTCTTAACCAGGCCACCCCGCGTCACCATCAGGATATAATGCTCGTCGTCGAAGTTCCTGATCGGCAGGAAGGCCGCGATGCTCTCTCCTTGGTCGAGCTGCAGCAGGTTGACGACGGCCTTGCCGCGGGCGGTGCGGCCGGCTTCGGGGATCTCCCACACCTTGAGCCAGTAGCATTTGCCGCGGTTCGTGAAGAACAGGATGTAGGAGTGGGTCGAGGCGGAGAAGAGGTGCTCGACGAAATCCTCTTCCCGGGTCTTCATGCCGGTGATCCCCTTGCCGCCGCGGTTCTGGCTGCGGTAGGTGTCCATGGGCAGGCGCTTGACGTAGCCGGCGTGAGATATGGTGATGACCATTTCCTCGTCGGCGATCAGGTCCTCGATGCTGAGATCGCCCTCGATGTCGATCAGCTCGGTCCGCCGTTCGTCGCCGTAGCGCTCCTTCAGGTCGATCATCTCGTCCTTGATGATCTGCATCCGCCGTTCCAGGCGCGAGAGGATGTCCCGGTAATCGGCGATCCGCGCGACCAGCTCTTCGTATTCTTCCTCCAGCTTGTCTCGTTCCAGCCCGGTCAGGCGCTGCAGGCGCATGTCCAGGATGGCCTCGACCTGGGCGCGGGACAGGGCGAACTCGTCTCCCAGGACCTCCATGGCCTCCTCGCCGGTATGCGATCCGCGGATGACTTCGATCACGCGGTCCACGTTGTCCAGCGCGACGCGCAGGCCTTCCACGATATGAGCCCGCTGCTCGGCTTTCTCGAGGTCGAAGGTGGTCCGGCGCACCAGCACCTCGTGACGGTGGTCGATGAAGTGCTGGATGCACTCCTTGATGTTCAGGACCCGGGGCCGCCCGTCCACGAGCGCCAGCATGGTGACGCCGATGGTGGTCTCCAGCGGCGTCATCTTGAAGAGGTGGTTGAGCACGATGTTGCCCGGGATGTCCCGCCGCACGTCGATGGCGATGCGCATGCCCGACCGGTCCGACTCGTCCCGTATGTCGGTAATGCCCAGGATCTGCTTCTCCCGGACGAGGTCCGCGATCTTCTCGATCAGGCTGGACTTGTTGACCTTGTAGGGGATCTCCGTGACGACGATGGTTTCCTTCTCGCTTTGCTCGTGCACCTCGATCGTCGTGCGGGCGCGCACCTTGATCTTCCCGCGGCCGGTGTGGAAATACTCGTTGATCGCGTTGCGGCCGTAGATGATGGCGCCGGTGGCGAAATCGGGTCCCTGGATGTGCGCGGCGAGCTCCCCGATCGTGATTTCCGGGTGGTCGATCACCGCCACGATACCGTCCACCACTTCGCCGAGGTTATGGGAAGGGAGGTTGGAGGCCATGCCCACGCCGATGCCGAGCGAGCCGTTGCAGAGCAGGTTGGGGAACTTGCCCGGCAGCACGGTCGGCTCGTCTTTCGACTCGTCGTAGTTGGGCATGAAATCGACCGTGTTCTTGTCTATATCCTCCATCATCTCGATGGCCAGGCGGGACATCCGCGATTCGGTGTACCGCATGGCGCCCGGCGGATCGCCGTCGACGGATCCGAAATTGCCCTGGCCGAAGACCATGGGGTAGCGCATGCTGAAGGGCTGGGCCATCCGCGCGAGGGTATCGTACACGGCCAGGTCGCCATGGGGGTGGTAGTCCCCGATCGTCTGGCCGACGATCTTGGCGCACTTCCGCGTGGGCCGTCCCGGCGTGAGGTTCAGGTCGCGCATCGCCACGAGAATGCGCCGCTGGGACGGCTTGAACCCGTCACGGACGTCCGGGATCGCCCGGGACAGGTTCACGCTCATGGAGAAGTCGAGATAGGAACTCTTCATCTCGTCTTCGATGAAGATCGGCTGGATGTTGTCGTGTTGTTCTACCGCCATGCTTTCCCCTTGAACGTGTTAACCGTGTCGTATCGCGCCGGGCAGGCGCCGGGTATCAGTGCAGGTCCAGGTTGTTGACCAGCAGGGCGTTCCGCTGGATGAAATCGTTCCGCGCGGCCACGTTGTCGCCCATGAGGATCGTGAAGATCCGGTCCGCCTCCACCGCGTCGTCCAGGGTGACCCGGAGCAGCGTGCGGGTTTCGGGGTTCATCGTGGTCTGCCACAGCTCTTCGGCGTCCATCTCGGCCAGCCCCTTGTATCGCGAGATGGTGGCGCCCTCGCGTCCCACGTCCAGCACCGCGTCGATCAGCTTGCCGACTCCCCTGACCCGCTTCTCGGTCTTGTCCGTGCTGACCACCATCTCGCTGTCGATGACGTCCTCCAGCCGGCCGCACAGTTTCCGAAGCCGGCCGTACAGGGAGGGGTCCAGGGCCTCTTCGACGGGATCCACGGGCACCGGGACTTCGCCGGCTTCTTCCTGCGCTTTCCTTTCTTCCGCCCGGTCGCGCAGGTCTCTCCGGTATGCGTCGTACTGGTCCCGGTCTCTCAGCATATCCAGGATGTGTTCGCGCTTCATGCCCGTCTTGACAAGCCGTCCGATCTGTTCTTCGAAGTCCATCATCTCGCGGAGATGGGCCAGCAGGTTGTCTTCGGTCAGGGCGTGCCCGTTGCCGTTCGCGTCCGCCCGCTGCACCTTCGTGCGGTCCACGCTCTGGTTCAGGAGGTATTCCCAGAGCTCCCGGTCGTTCTTGAGGTAGTCCTCCCGGCGGCCCTTGCGCACGCGGTAGAGCGGCGGCTGGGCGATCAGGACGTGGCCGTGCTCCACCAGCGGACGCATGTAGCGGAACAGGAAGGTCAGCAGCAACGTGCGGATGTGCAGCCCGTCATGGTCGGCGTCCGCCATGATGATCACGCGCCCGTAACGGAGACGAGTCAGGTCGAAATCCTCGTCGATGCCGACCCCGAGCGCGGTGATGATGGGCTGGAGCTTGTCGTTGCTCAGCACCGTGTCGATGCGGGCCTTCTCCACGTTGAGCGGCTTGCCCCAGAGGGGAAGGATGGCCTGGAAGGTCTTGTCGCGGCCCGACTTGGCCGTGCCGCCGGCCGAATCGCCCTCGACGAGGTAGATCTCGCAGGCCATGGGGTCCTTCAGGGTGCAGTCGGCCAGCTTGCCGGGCAGGGTGGTGTTTTCCAGCGCGCTCTTCCGGCGGGTCAGTTCCCGCGCCTTGCGGGCGGCGTCTCGGGAAACCGCCGCCTGGATGCACTTTTCGACGATCCTCTTCGCCGTGGCCGGATGTTCTTCCAGATACACCGAGAGTCCCTCGCCGACCACCGACTCCACGACGCCGCGGATATCGCTGTTGCCGAGCTTCTCCTTGGTCTGGCCCTCGAACTGGGGATCGGGAATGATCACGCTGACGATGGCGGTGATGCCTTCCCGCGTGTCGTCGCCGGTGATGGGCACCTTGAGGTTCTTCAACAGGTTGTTCCGCTGGGCGTAGTTGTTGATGGAACGGGTGAGGGCCGTCTTGAAGCCCACGAGGTGGAAGCCGCCCTCCGATGTCCGCACGGTGTTGGCATAGGTGAAGATGTTCTCCTGGTAGCCGTCGTTGTACTGGAAGGCGACGTCGATCTGGTTGCCGTCCCGTTCCTGGCGGATGCCGATGGTGTCATGGATGGCCGTCTTGTTCTCGTTCAGGTACTCGACGAACTCGACGATGCCGCCGCGGTACTCGAATATGGCGGATTTGCCCCTGGCCTCCTCGTGCAGCTCGATGCGCATGTGGCGGTTCAGGAAGGCCAGTTCCCGGAAACGGTGGGCGATGTGGTCGAAATTGAACTCCGTCGAGTCGAAGATCTCGTCGTCGGGCTTGAAGGAGACGGTCGTCCCGTTCTCCGTCGTCTCGCCCCGGACCTCCAGGTCGCAAACGGGGATGCCCTGCTCGTACCGCTGGTAGTAGATCTTCCCGTCGCGGCGCACCTCGACGACCAGCCATTCGGCCAGGGCGTTGACCACCGACACGCCCACGCCGTGCAGGCCCCCCGATACCTTGTAGGACTTGTTGTCGAACTTCCCGCCGGCGTGGAGCATGGTCATGACGACTTCCACAGCCGGCCGGTTCTCCGTGGGGTGCATTTCGACCGGAATGCCGCGGCCGTTGTCGATCACGGTGATCCGCCCGTCTTCTTCGATGTACACCTTGATCGTATCGCCGAACCCCTGGAGATGCTCATCGATCGCGTTCTGCATCACCTCTTCCACGAGATGATGCAGGCCGGAGGCGCTGGTGCTCCCGATGTACATGGCGGGCCGCTTGCGAACCCCCTCGAGCCCTTTGAGGACCTGGATGTTCTCCGCGTCGTACTGATCGTTATCCGGGGTGCCGGGGCCCGTCTCCGGCAATCCCGGGCTGTTCGAGTGTTCCGGACGGCCTGGGCGGTCCAGGTTTTCCGGGTGATCCGGGCGGTCCGGGCGGTCCAGGCGGTCCGGCGAGTTTTCGCGTGTTTCTGACATCGATTTTACCTTCTGGTATTGGTGAATATGATGTCCCGGACCAGGGGTCTGCCGAAAGACCGGTCCAGTCGGTTCAGAATGTCCGGCTTCATGTAGTGCAGCTCCTGGCTCCATGTGGCGCTGTCGCACTCCACGAACAGCTTTCCGCCGTCGAAGAAGACCGCTCTCGCGTGCGCCGCGACACGCTCCCCGACGACCCGGGGCCAACGTTCCACGGCCTGCTGTTCCTCCAGCTTGCCTTCCATGCCCAGGTTGCGCACCAATTCCCGGAGTGCGTCGCCGAGGGTGGTGCTCTTCTTCAGCCGCGTCACGTTAGGATCCTCAGTCATAGGGCGTCACCGCGCCTCCGTGGACGCGGAACCGGGTGATCCCCCGGCGGTAGTCCCCGATATCGCTTTCCTTGGCCGTCGTAATGAAGGTCTGGCCGTAGGCGGGTACCATTTCCATCAGGCGGTCCGTCCTGGCGGCGTCGATCTCCGCGAATATATCATCCAGGAGCAGCAGCGGCGGGGCCTGCAGCCGGCGCCACAGAAAGCGGGCTTCCGCCAGCTTCAGGGCCGTCGCCGCCGTCTTGTGCTGTCCCTGCGAACCGAACGCCTGCAGCGAGACTCCGTTCATCCGGATGGAGAGGTCGTCCCGGTGGGGGCCCACCACCGTCATGCACCGCGCCCTCTCCCGCGGCTCGGCGCGGTCCAGCGCCTCCTCGAAGGCGTGCTCTACATCGGCGAGGGCCTCGTATTCGAAGGAGGGCGCGTAGTCGATCTCGAGGCACTCGTTGTGGTCGCTGACGGCGGCGTGAATGCGGCTGGCTTCTTCCTTCAGGTCCTCGACGACTTCCACCCGCTTTCTCATGATGCGGCAGCCCAGCGCGACCAGCGGGGCGTTCCAGACCTCCAGTCCCTCCGTCTTGCCCGGCCGCTCCTGGTACGCGCGCAACGCTTCGTTTCGTTGGCGGACCACCCGCCTGTATTCCTGCAGGGCCGAAAGATACGCCGCGTTGGACTGCGAGATCGCGATGTCGAGGAATCGCCGGCGCGAGCCCGGCGAGCCCTGGACCAGCCTCCGGTCGTCCGGCGAAATCACGACGGCCGCCAGAATACCGTACAGGTCCGAAAGGTTCCGACGGGGTGATTCGTTTACAAAAACCTTCTTCCCCGACGGGCGGGCGTACCTGATCTGTACCTCGACCTCCCTGCCCTCCGCGGACCGGCCCTGCCCCTGTATCAGGAAGTGGTCCGCACCCATCCGCACGAGATCCCGGTCCTGTGCCTCGCGGCAGGACCGGGCCACGCACAGGTAGTATACCGCTTCCAGGAGGTTGGTCTTTCCTTGTCCGTTCGATCCGATGAAAACGTTCGTTTGTAAATCACAGGACAGCGACAGAGATGCATAATTCCTGAAATGACTGAGGGACAGCCCTAGAAGGTGCACCTTAGCTTTCCGCCTCGGTCGTCCTGAAGGGCATGATCAGGCACTGGTAGTCCTCGCCCTCCGCTTCTTCCCGGGAGGGGGTGATGATCCCCGCACTGACCGGTGTATCCAGTTTGAAGACCACGTCTTCGCTCTCGATCCGCTCCACGACGTCGAGGAGGTAGCGGAAATCGTAGGTCGTATCCATGGCTTCACCTTCGTATTCGGCCGGCACTTCTTCCCGGGCCTCGCCTCCGATATCGTGGCTGAAGGAACTCAGTTCGACGAAACCCGGCCGGAACGAATACCGGATCTGCCGGGTGGTGGGGTTGGACAGCACGGACACGCGGCGGACCGCGCTTTCGAGCTCCTCGCGGTTAACCTTGACCACCTTGTCGTTGCCCGTGGGAATCACCCGCTCGTAGTCCGGATAGGTCGCTTCGATCAGCCTGGCGAACAACCGGGCGTTTTCCAGTTCGAACAGGACGTGGTTCTCGCCGATGGTGATCCGGGACGGCGAATCCGATTCCCCGATGAGGCGCGAGAGATTGTTCAGCGCTTTGGGCGGCACGATGATCCCCTCCGTGGCCGCGTCGGAAACTTCGCAGGGGAGCGTCGTCTTGGCCAGCCGGTGCCCATCGGTGGCCACCATCCGGACGGCGCCGAGGCCAATGCGGAGGAACGCGCCCCAGAGACTCGGGTGGATCTCGTCCTTCGATACGGCGTACACCGTCTTCCGGATCAGCCGCTGCAGCGAAGACGAGGGAATCTCTATGGTCTGTTCGGACGTCACGTCCGGCAGCGCCGGGTACTCATCCTTGCTGATGCCCACCAGGCGGAAAACCCCGCGGTCACACCGGATGATCACCTTGACCCCGTCCACCTCGATATCCACGGGCGCGTCGGGCAGCTCGCGCACCATTTCCGCAAATTTCCTACCGGGCACCGTGATCGATCCCTCCCCCGATATCTGGGCGGGGATCTTCGTCATGATGAATATGTCCAGGTCGGTGGCCCCTATGGTCAGGTGGCCGTCTTCCGTCTCCAGCAGCATGTTGGACAGGATGGGCAGGGTGGTCTTCGGCGGAACGACATTCAGAACGGTCTGTATACCGCTCATCAGGGTGGAACTGGACGGAATGGTGATTTTCACAGGGTACTCCTTTGGGCAGTCTTCTGGGTGTTCTTCGCCGGTTACCTCGTCGGGTCCGCACTGTACAGAATGAACCGGGAGGTGCTTGTACAGTAACCTCTTAAAACTATTGAATATAATATAGAATTCGCTCAGGACAGCGCAAGGGTTTTGTGAGGCAAAACTACCCTATATTGTATAACGTCGCGGTATGTCTCAATAAATCGTACAATATATTGTGTATACTTAGTTTTTTTTCTTTATGTTTTTGAATAGAATAATACTAATAAGGAATGTGGATATGTGGATAATTGCGTATTTGTTATAATAAGTGTTTATAAAACCAATCAATTGTGAAAAAACAAAGGTGTGGAGAAACAGGCACCTAAACAGGTGTTTATCCACACAATCCACACACTAGAAACCGAAATGGGATAAAACGCCCACTTATACACAAAACATCGACACGCCGCCTCCCCTTATCCCCCGGGTTATCCACATCATCTTCAGCGTGGAAAGGCGCCTGATCTAGGGCGGTGCGCAATCGGGCGTATCCGAGCCGGATCGGGGCCGTTTGGAGGTCGAAACTGGGCCCTTTGTGACTGCGGCCGGAGATCTTTCCACACCGCGGTGCACTACCCTTGGTGGATTGGTGTGGAAATTCGGTATATACAATATGCAACATTATGCCGGAAAAGGAGTTACGAAAGGTATGATTTGTTGACAAGTTGTGGATAAGTTGATGGTTATCCACAGGTTTGGGAGCGTTACTACCGTGTGGTGGGCGTTGCTGAACAGCAGGCGGGCTAAGACAGCGAATTCCTGATCTTATCGAGGTCTTCCTGCAGGCCTTCGTCGTGCAACAGGAGCTTCCTGACCGTCTGGCAGGCGTGAATGACGGTGGTATGGTCTCTCTTGCCGAAAACCGCGCCGATATCCTTGAGCGACGCGCGGGTCATGTCCCGGCAAAGGTACATGGCGGCCTGGCGGGCGGCCACCACGTGCTTCTTCCGCGTCTTTGCGGCGAGATCTTCTACGGACACGCCGTAGTGGCCGGCCGCGGCCTTCTGTATGTCTTCCATCCCCACGGAGCGTTGTTTTCTGCGGATCTTGTTGCTCAGCACCCGCTTCGCCACTTCGATGGTAATGTCGCAGTGGCTCAGCGACGCGTAGGCCAGCAGGCTGAGCACGGCGCCTTCCAGTTCCCGGATGTTCGATGCGACGCGGTCGGCGATATAGGCGATGACGTCCGGGCTGAGCGACAGTCCGTCCTTGTCCGCCTTCTTCTGCAGAATGGCTTCCCGGGTCTCGTAGTCGGGCGGCTTCATGTCGGCGAGAAGCCCCCATTCGAACCGGGACACCAGCCGTTCCTCCAGGCCGGAAAGCTCCTTCGGAATCCGGTCGCTGGTCAGGACGATCTGCTTACCTTTCTGCCGGAGCACATCGAAGGTGTGGAAGAACTCCTCCTGGGTGCGGTCCTTGTGCCCTTTGCAGAAGAACTGGATGTCGTCCACGATCAGCAGGTCGACGTTCCGGTAGGTCTGCGCGAACTCCTTCGTCTTCTTCTCCTGGATGGACTCGATGAATTCGTTGTAGAAGATCTCCGACGTAACGTACCGGCTGCGGTCAACGGTGCCAAGCCGCTTCGATTCGTGGGCGATCGCCTGCGCCAGGTGGGTCTTGCCCAGGCCGACGCCGCCGTAAATGACCAGGGGGTTGAAAGTCTGCTGACCCGGGGATTTCACCACGGCCAGGGACGCCGCGTGGGCGAAGTCGTTGCACTCACCCACGACGAAATTCTCGAAGGTGTAGTTGTCGTAAAGGTTGTCCGTTTCCACTTCGCCCGCGGCCTGCTGTTGTCGATCCGCCTGGTCCACCCGACCCACCCGGCCCGCCTGGTCCGCCTGGACCGCCCGGTCCGTCACGTAGGAGGGCAGGTCGGTAAGCACGGGGATGATCTGTGAATTGCCCTCGAAGATGTGGTAGTCAATGACAACCTGGCGGCCGAGCTGGGTCGTCACGACCTGGCTGATCTTGTCGTGAAACCGCTTCAGCATCCGTTCGCCGGAGAACGGGTTCGGTACCTCGATCGTGAACTTATCCGGTGTTACGTCATGCCCCTTGGTCCGCTCGAACCAGGTCGCGAACGTCTGCGCGGGCATCATGCCCCTCAGTTCCGACAAACACACCGACCAAAGCTGTGCAGGATCTTCCTGCTTCATCGCGTATTACCTTGTGGACCGAAGGGAATGGAACGCCTGTGCACGGACCGGTGGTTTTCCGGTCCGAAAACATACTCGTACGCTCGCATGCAACATGCTAAATAGTTGTAATTACTACATTTAAGGTGGTATTAGGTGCGACAACAAATCCACGGCAGGCGGAAACGTTGCGGGTCGTATCTTCATCTTAGTATGTATGGTGAGTGAGGTGCTGTCAAGAGAATATCTCGAAAAGATTTGCTCACCTGTAACGACCAAAAACAACTTGACTTTAGCGCGCTCCGGGGGTAATATGCAGGGCTGTTGTTTTTACGAAAACAGGTAGAAAAAACGGGAGTAAACGATGAAGCGGACCTTTCAGCCGAGCAATCTCAAGCGGCACCGCAGGCACGGGTTTCGTCGAAGGATGAGCACCAGGGCGGGACGGTTGATTCTGAACCGCCGACGGGCCAAGGGAAGGATACGCGTTGCCGTTTAGGCGCCGCCCGAACGCGGCAGGACCGATGCACCATGGCCGCCGGTTCCCGACGTTTTCCCCACGACGAACGCATGAGACACCGGTGGGAGTTCGAACGGGTCAGGAAATGCGGACTGACCGTCCGCGGACTTTCGATGACCCTGTCCCTGGCCGCGTGTCCGGACCGGCTCGAGCGCCGGGTCGGTTTCATCGTGACCCGGCACTACGGCGGCGCGGTCAAGCGTAACCTGGTCCGCCGGAGAATGCGGGAGATCTACCGGTTGAACAGGTGCCGCCTGAAGAGGGGGGTGCACCTGGTGCTCATCGCCCGCAGTCCCGGCCGGGAATGGACCTATCGCCAGATGAATGAAGAGTTCCTGTCCCTCTACCGTACCGCGGTGACACGATTATGTGGAAACGGCTGACCAGGACAATCACGACCACGCTCGTCTGGGGCGTCCGCGGCTATCGGCTCGCAGTCTCCCCGCTCCTCCCGCCAAGCTGCAGGTTTACCCCCACCTGTTCGAATTACGCCATCGAAGCGCTGGAACGCAAGGGCCTGTTCACCGGGATCCGCATGGCCGCGTGGCGGCTGCTGCGCTGCCATCCCTTTCACCCGGGCGGCTACGATCCGGTGGAGCGGCCGGCTGGACCAGTCGGATCACCCGGGCCGGACAGCCGGGCCGGACGTGTCGAGTCAGGCGGACCGGCCGAACAGGGCGGACGACAAGATCAGCCGCATCCCACGGCTTGAAACCCCGGAATAACAACGACTATGGAAAAACGGGTACTCGGCGCATTCGGACTGATCATTCTGACCTGGATCGGTTACTACTACATTATATATCCCATGTACGCGCCCCAGCTTCCCGCGCCGGTCGACCGGGCGGTCCCGCAGCAGCAACCGGGGGATTTCGCGACCGGGGACGATCCCGCGGACGCCTATCCTTCCGGCGAGGCTTCCGAACAGGCTTTCGACGCGCCGTCGTCCTTCGACGCGCCTCCGGACGCCGCCGTAACGGAGCCCGGGCGGACGCCGCCTCCCCGTATCGAAGACCGCCCCCGGCAGGACCTGGCCGCCGACAGCTGGGACCGCTCCGAACGCGTGTTGTTCCTCCCCCCGGCCGAAAGCGCGCCGGCGCCCCGTGAAATCGTCGTCGAAAACCAGTACTTCCGTGGTGTGATCAATACGATGGGCGGAGTGATAACCAGTTGGAAACTAAAGGGTTATCGGGGAATCGGCGGGGAAGAAGTGGAACTCGTCCCCCCCGATCGGGAAGCCGGCCCCGACATCGTGCTCACCACGGAGCGGGGGCCCCGCAGCACCCGCGCCCTGCGATTCGCCGCGGACCGCGACGCCGTCGTGCTGGGTCCCGGACAGTCCTCGGGATCCGTGACGCTGACGGCCGACGCGCCGGGGGGCCTGACCATCACCAAGGCCTTCGTGATCAACCGGGACGATTACGCCGTGGATCTCCAGGTGAGGATCGACGGCGGACAGGATCTGGCCCTGGGCAGCAAGTACTATCTCCGGTGGGGCGGCGGGATCAACGTGACGGAGCAGGACTGGGACCAGGATCTGTATGCCTTCAGGGGATTCGCCTCGCTCAACGACACGGTGATCGATGAAGACCTCGGGACCGAGTTCGAAGATCCGCGGCCGGAGACCACGGGAGAGACCCACTGGGTCGGCGTGCGGAGCAAGTATTTCTTCACCGCCATGGTGCCGGTGGACCGGAAGGCCAGGGGATACCGCCTGAACGGCCGGCCGGTGCAGCGCCCCCAATACGACGACCGGCAGATCGCCGCGGAACTGTCCATGGGACTCGCCTCCCCGCTCACGGACAACTTCCTCCTCTATCTCGGCCCGGTCCACTACGATACCCTGGAAAGTTACGGGTACGGCCTCGAGGGCGCCGTCGATCTCGGATGGACGATCATACAGCCGATCAGCAGGATCACACTCATTTCCCTGGTCTGGCTGCACCAGTTCATCACCAATTACGGCGTCGTTATCATCGTACTGTCCATCATCGTGAAGATCCTGCTCTTTCCCCTGACCCACAAGAGCATGAAGGCCACGCAGGGCATGGCCGCGCTCCAGCCGAAAATGGAATCGCTCAAGGAGAAGCACAAGAACGATTCGACCAAGCTGAACCAGGAGATGATGAAGCTGTACCGGGACGCGGGGGTGAACCCGCTGGGCGGCTGCCTGCCGCTGCTGCTGCAGATGCCGATCCTCATCGCGCTCTACACCATCTTCAGCAGCACGATCGAACTGCGGGACGCGCCTTTCATCGGGTGGATCCAGGACCTGTCCCTCCGGGACCCGTACTACGTGCTGCCCGTCCTCATGGCGGCCACGATGCTTATCCAGTCCAAGATGACGATGAAAGACCCCCGGCAGGCCATGTTCGTCTACATCATGCCCGCGGTGCTTTTCTTCATCATGATGAACCTGCCTTCCGGACTGATTCTGTACTGGACCATGATCAACGTACTGACCATCGTGCAGCAGGCCTTTCAGAACCGGTTCTTCCCCGTACAACCCGCCAAATGACGCACCCGCAGGGCACCGGATCCGCAGGGCACTGCCGCAGGCACCGGGCGCGGCACCAGGCCTCAATAACCCCATGACCTCGCAGGCCCCGAACGATACCATTTCCGCGATTGGCACGCCGCCCGGCGAGGGCGGACTGTGCGTGGTGCGCATGAGCGGTTCCGACACTTTCGCCATCGCCGACCGGGTCTTCAAAGGCGCCAGCCGTCCTTCGGAGTGCGGGACCCACACCATTCATCACGGCCACGTCATCGATCCCCGGAGCCGCGAGCGGGTGGATGAAGTGCTCATGTCCGTATTCAGGTCGCCCCGTACCTACACCCGGGAGGACCTGATCGAGTTCAGCGGCCACGGCGGCATGGTCCCGGGCGGGATGATTCTGGATGTGCTGATCCGGTCGGGCGCCCGGCTGGCGGAACCGGGAGAGTTTACAAAGCGCGCCTTTCTCAACGGAAGGATCGACCTGCTGCAGGCGGAAGCGGTGGGTGAATTGATCCGGGCGCGGACCGATGCCTGCGCCCGGGCGGCCCTCAGGCAGCTGAACGGGACCTGCTCGCAACAGATCGACGAATTCAGGATTAAATTAATACAAATAATTGCGTATATTGAAGTTACGCTGGATTTCACCGAGGAGGGCCTCCCCGATATTACGCCGCGGACCTTCCTGGACCAGCTCCGGCCGGTCCGGGAAGCGCTCGGCCGTCTCATCAAGTCTTCCCACGAAACGCGCGTGTTGAGGGACGGGATCCGTGTCGCGTTGCTCGGCAAGCCGAACGTGGGGAAGTCCAGTTTGCTCAACATGCTGACGGCGCGGGACCGTGCGATCGTGCATCCGGAATCGGGGACGACGCGGGACACCATCGAGGAAAGCGTCGACATCCGGGGCGTGCCCATCGTCTTCGTGGATACGGCCGGCATCCGGAAGACCTCGAACCGGGTGGAACAGCAGGGCGTTATCCGGTCGCGCTCGGAACTGGAACAGGCCGATATCCCACTGGCCGTCTTCGACGCCACAAGCCCACCGGACGACGACGACCGGCAACTGGTGAAGATGTTGTCCGGCCGGGCTGCCGTGTTTATATTCAACAAGTGCGACCTGGATGCTTACGATCCGAACGCATACCTGGAATTGACGGCGGGCGGGCGATGGATCCGGACCTCGGCAAAGCACGGCGATGGCCTGGAGAATCTCAGGGAAGCGATTCTCGAGACCGCGCGGTTCGATCCCGCCGGTTTCGAGTCGGGACTCGTCGTCAATGCCCGTCAGGGCGAGCTGCTCGACCAGGCGAAAACGAGTCTTGACCGGGGCATCGGGGTCCTGGAAGAAGGGCTCGGCGCCGAAATGGCCGCCGTCGATCTGAGAGAATGCGCGCATCGGCTGGGTGTGCTCGTGGGAAAGGAAATCGGCGATGCGGTACTGGATCATGTGTTCTCCAGGTTCTGCATCGGGAAATGATGTTCCACGTGGAACAGGGAAAAGGCAATGGTTGAAAACGAACGGCTGACATCGGTTGAAGTCCTCGTCATAGGCGGAGGCCACGCCGGATGCGAAGCCGCCCTGGCTTCGGCGAGAATGGGCGTAAAGACCGCGCTCGTCACCCTCGATGCTTCGAAGATCGGGCAGATGTCCTGCAACCCTTCCATCGGCGGCCTGGGCAAGGGGCAACTGGTGAGGGAGGTCGACGCGCTTGGCGGTGAGATGGGCAAGGCCGCGGACGCGACGGCCGTGCAGGTCAGGATGCTGAACACGCGCAAGGGCCCGGCGGTACAGTCCCTGAGATCCCAGAACGACCGTGTGGCTTACCGGGATTACATGCAGCGGGTCATCGGGGAGACGCCTAACCTGACGGTAGTGGAAGGCGAGGTCTCGTGCCTGAACGTCGACCAGCGCCGCGTGACGGGGATCCGGACCAGCGATGGACGCGCCATATCCTGCCGTGCCGTGGTCGTGGCTTCGGGCACGTTTCTGAACGGGGTCATGCATCGGGGCGCGAGCAATTCGTCTGGAGGACGTCTCGGAGAAAGGGCGGCCACGGAGCTGTCCGATTCCCTGCGGGATCTGGGGTTCGACATCGGCCGGCTGAAGACCGGCACGCCGCCCAGAATCGATGGCAACTCCATAGATTACAGTGAGTTGGAGGTCATCGCCGGTGACGAATACCCCGATCATTTCTCTCAGGAAAGATTGTCACCGGCCGACGAGCAACTGCCCTGTTACCTGACCTTCACGAACGCCCGGACCCACGACATCATCCGCTCCGCCCTGGACCAGTCGCCCATGTACTCCGGTCGGATCACCGGCCGCGGTCCCAGGTACTGTCCATCCGTCGAGGACAAGATCGTACGGTTCGCGGATCGGGACAGCCACCAGATCATCCTGGAACCCGAGGGTTGGAATACCGACGAAGTATACGTAAACGGCTTCTCCACCAGCCTGCCGGAACCGGTGCAGGACCGGGCGCTGCACACGATAAAGGGCCTGGAGCAGGCGGAGATACTGCAGTTCGGGTATGCCGTCGAATACGATTTCATCCCTCCCGACAATCTGACCCGGTCCCTGGAAACCCGCCAGGTAGACGGGCTGTACCTCGCGGGTCAGATCAACGGTACCACGGGCTATGAGGAGGCCGCGGCACAGGGTATACTGGCCGGGATCAATGCCGCGCTGAAGGTCGGTAACCGGCCGGCGTTTACCCTAGACCGGGGCGAGGCCTATATCGGCGTGATGATCGACGATCTCATTACTAAGGGAGCGGACGAACCTTACAGGATGTTCACTTCGCGTGCCGAATACCGCCTGCTGTTGCGGCACGACAACGCGGATATGCGCCTGTCGGACCGCGCCTTCGAGATCGGTGTGATTTCAAGAAAACGTCACGAGGCCACGGTAAGGCGGCGCCGGCTGGTGGAAGCGGAAACAAACCGGCTGAAAGGGGAATACCTGGCTCCAGACAGGATAAACCCCATACTCGAGACCAAAACCTCGACGCCGGTATCTGAACCCGTGTCCCTGCACAAACTGCTATCCCGCCCCGAGATACAGTATTCCGACCTTTATGCCGTAGACCCGGATCCCATGGACCATGAACCGTCTGTCATCGGCCAGATACAGACCGCGGTCAAATACGCCGGGTACCTCGAGCGCCAGCAGAAGGAAATCGAACGCATGCGGTCCTGGGAGTCCCGTGCGATACCCGAGGAATTCGATTACGCATCCATAAGGGCCATGTCTCACGAAGCGCGCGAAAAGCTGGCCAGCATCCAGCCGGCAAACGTGGGTCAGGCGTCGCGGATCCCGGGCGTAACACCCGCCGATCTGTCCATCCTCGTTGTACATCTCGAACGCGATACGGCCAGGTCCCGCATCAGAAAATCCCGTCCTGAAAACCAGGTGTTCCACGTGGAACATTCCAAGATATGACATGGACACCATCAAACATTTCGTCCATGGTGTGGAGCAACTCGGTCATCGGCTTGACACCCGTAAAATCGGGGCATTCGAGCGGTACCTGTACGAACTCCGGCGTGTAAATCACGTACTCCGCATCATATCTACGAACAACCTGGAACGCATTCCGTCGCGCCATTTCCTCGATTCACTCATGCCTGCGTTAAAAGGCGTCCTGCCCACGGGCGGAGTAATCGTGGACATCGGAAGCGGCGGCGGTTTTCCCGGGATACCCCTCGCCATTTTCCTGCCTGGAACACACTTTGTTCTGGTCGAATCGAACTACAAGAAATGCGCTTTCCTTCGGATGTTAAGGCGCGCGCTGTCACTGGATAATCTGAATGTCTGCAATGTCAGGATAGAACGGCTGTCGGAGAAGTCGTCGGAAACATTGTATGACGGCGCGGTGGCGCGGGCTGTCGGATCAATCGGCCAACTTGTGGAATGGGGCTGGCCCATTTTGAAACCCGGAGGAAAACTGATATGCTACAAGGGCCCCGGTCCGGATGAAGAGATCGATTCGGCAGCGTCGGTCATGGAGGCGCAGGGCATGGTATGGGAGGCCACCGTTCCATATGAAGAAGGGGTTGTTAACTCTCCCACCCTCGTTGTGCTGACAAAGTGCGAGAAGGAAGGACCGTGATTCAAAATGATGCGACGTAACGGAAAATGAACTTCTGGTAGCAGAAAAACGACCGATGAAACAGACTACCCCTTTCCCGATCGGTCAACGAAGAAGAAAAACGACTATACATAATAATATATATTGTTTTCAAACGTATTGAAAACGGTCGTAACCTACACAATTATCAGTAGTTACGGTCAGAAGAGAGCTCGCTGTAACCCCCAAGTAACATAACCTCTATTTCCTGGCCGGCCGGCATGATTTCCTGGTCTTCGTGACTTACGGCCAACCCGTCGGCGATGGACATGGATCTAAGAATGCCTGAGCCCTGCGCGCCGGTGCGTGACGCGAAGTATTGATCTCCCCGTTTCTGTAGGGTCACGCGAATGAATTGTTTGCGGCCGAGCGATTTCGTCAGGTCTTCCAGGAGGCGGGCCTTGATCGTGGGGCGGTAGATGTGGGTGTACCCCTGCATCTTGAGCAGGGCGGGACGCATGAAGAGCTCGAAGGTAACCATGGAAGCCACCGGATTGCCGGGCAAGCCGAAAACGATGGTGTCGTCTATGGAGCCGAAGGCGAGGGGGCGTCCGGGTGTCATGGACACCTTCCAGAAGGCCATGGAGGTGCCGACGGCCTCGAGGGCGGCCTTGACGTAGTCGTATTCTCCCACCGAGACCCCGCCCGAGGTGATGACCGCGTCCGCGAGGAGTCCGTCGCGCAACGCCTCTTCGAGTGCTTCCTGCGTATCGGGAATGATGCCAAGGCGCAGGGGTATGCCGCCGGCGTCCGCCACCAGCGCGGAAAGGGCGTATCCGTTGCTGTCCACGATCTTGCCGTCCTCGAGGGGTTCGTCCACGTCGACGATCTCGTCGCCGGTGGACAGCACGGCAACGCGGGGCCGGCGGTAGACCGATACGTGGGAACGGTTGGTCGAGGCCAGCAGGCCGACTTCGGCCGGCCGGATCAGCATGCCGGACGGGATGATGAGGTCCCCATCGCGGATGTCTTCGCCGGCCCGGCGGAGGTCCGTTCCGGATTCCACGGCCTGGAGTATGCGTACGCGGCGCGCATCGACCCTTAGCGCGCGTTCGGCGCGGACGATGGTATCCGCGCCTTCGGGCACCGGCGCGCCCGTCATGATGTGTATCGCCTGTCCCGGTCCGACGGAACGTTTGGCCACGTATCCGGCGGGAAGGTCTTCGACGATCTCCAGTTCCGCCGGGGAATCCGGCGACGACGGTACCGTATCCGCGGACCGCACCGCGTAGCCGTCCATGGCCGAATTGTCCCAGGGCGGCTGGTTCCTCGTGGCGTGGACGTCTTCAGCCAGTACCCGGCCGCGCGCTGAGGCGATATCGACGCGCTCCACGCCGATCGGCCGGATCCGGTCCAGAATGGCGTCCCGGGCTTCGATAACGGAGATCATCGCGTGTTCCTCACGGTACACCCTGTCCGGCCGCGCCCATCAACAGCACCTGGACCTCGGATCCGCGGGGCAAGGAGGTTATGCCCGTTTCCACGACGACGAGACCGTTGGTCCCGGTCATGGAGCTGAGCATGCCGGACCCCTGTCCCGCGACGGTCGAGGCGTAGAACCGGCCTTCGGTACAGGTGATTCTGGCGCGCAGATAGTGCCGCCGATCCCCGCCGGCCGTCAGATCGTTCTCGAGTTCCGCCTGAACCGTGGGCAGGCGCCAGTCGTGGGGGCTGTAGCCCATCATCTTACGCATGGCGGGCCGTGCGAAGAGGAGGAAGGAGACCATGCAGGAAACGGGATTGCCCGGCAGGCCGAAGAACGGCTTCCCCTGCAGCAACCCGTAGGCGAGGGGCTTGCCCGGTTTCATCTGTACCCGCCAGAATCTCATGTCCGCGCCGAGGTCTTCCAGCACTTTTTTCACGTAGTCGTAGTCGCCCACGGAAACGCCGCCGGTGGATAGGACGATATCGGCGCTCAGCGCCGACCGGATGGCCTTCGCGATCTCCGCTTCGCTGTCTCTGGCGATGCCCAGGTTGACCGGCCGGCCATTGCATTCCCGCACGAGCGCGGCCAGGGAATAGCTGTTGCTGTTGACGATCTTTCCCGGTACGAGCCGCTCGTCGATTTCGACGACCTCGTCGCCCGTGGAAAGGATGGCCACGGCCGGACGCCTGCGCACCGCGACCTGGGACCGTTGGAAGGCCGCCAGAAGGCCGATCTCGCCGGGACCGATTTCGGCACCGGCGAAAAGGACACGCTGGCCCTGTTTTACGTCTTCCCCCCGGTAGCGTACGTTCTGGCCCTGTTTTACCGCCTTCAGGATCTCCACGCCTTCCGCATTCTGCCTGGTATTCTCCACCATGACGACGGCGTCCGCACCTCCGGGGAGGAAGGCGCCGGTCATGATGCGCGAAGATTTGCCGGAAACCACGTGCGCGGCGGGAACGGTGCCCGCGGGAATCTCTTCGAGGACCCCGAGGCGGCGGGGGGCGTCCTCGGATGCGCCCGAGGTGTCCGTGGCCCTGACGGCATAGCCGTCGACGGAGGAGTTGTCCTGGGGCGGCACGTCGAACCTGGGCGCCACGTCTTCGGCGAGCACGCGCTTCTGGCTCTCGGACAGCGGTACGCGCTCGATGCCCGAGACAGAGACCGAATCCAGCACGATCTCCTGGGCCTCCTCCACGGTGAGCATTCGGTCAGATGTCATGTTCATGTGTCCATCCCGGAAACGGGAGGTACGGCTTGCCGGCCGTCTGTGGGTGAGCGCATGGCTATCGGCCTGACCTTCAAGGAGCGGGATTCGCCATGAAGGCTTCGACGTCCTCGATCGTCCGGGGCGTGCCTTCCGACAGCACCTGGTGTCCGTCTTCGGTCACCAGCACGTCGTCTTCGATGCGCACCCCGATATTCCGGTACCGTTCGAAGGCGGGCCGTATCGCCTCGATCAGCGCACGGTTCCGCGGAGTGTCGTCCAGGTTCTCCAGCGTGTCCTCCCGGACGTAGATGCCCGGTTCCACCGTGATCACCATGCCCGGCCTGAAGGGCATGTCCCTTCCGCCCACGTCATGGACGTCCAGTCCGATCCAGTGGCTCGTGCCGTGCATGTACCACATGCGGTACTGGTTATCGGATGTACTCGTGATCAGCCCCAGTTTCAGGAGTCCGTCCGCGATCACCTTCCGCGCCACTTCATGCACCCTGCGCATGGTCATGCCCGGCCGGACGGCGGCGACGCCCCGGGCATGGGCGTCGAGGACGACCTCGTACACTTCGCGCTGGACCTCCGAAAAGACCCCGCCGACCGGGAACGTCCGCGTAACGTCGGCCGTGTAGTATCCGACGGCCGCGCCGATATCGGCCAGGACGAGTTCGCCGCTTGCGATCTTGCGGTTGTTTTCCTCGTAGTGGAGGGTCGTGGCGTTGGGTCCCGAGGCCACGATGGACGGGAAACCCCAGTGGGCGCCGTGCGCGCGATAGGTGGAAAGAATGATGCCGTCGAGTACGGATTCGTTCAATGGTCCGCCCGGTCCGCCTGGTACGCTTGCCCTGCGCATGATGGCGCGCTGCGCCAGGCGGGTGATGTCGACGGCGCGCTGCAGCCGCTGGAGTTCCCAGTCCGATTTGACGACGCGCAGGTCCCGGAACAGGCCGGACGCCAGCCGTACCTGGACGGCGGGAAAACGGGCGGCCTCCGCCGCGAACCGGAGGGCTTGCGGATACCGGCTGCCGTACCGGGAACTGGCGTCGGCCAGGAGCCAGACGGCCACGGGCGTTCCGTTCTCGACGGATTCGCCGATGGCCCGGTAGTCCCCTGCGTCATCGGAGGGGCGTTTTTCATAGGCCGATCCGTGGAGGACGGCCTCCACGAAGGCGTCGAATTCCTCAATCGGCCAGACATGGGCGATCCCGGTCCGTTGCCGGGCCTCTTCCACCCCGATCATGTGTCCGGTCCAGATCTCACGGGCGGGGTCGCGCCTGGGGAGGAAGAGGATCTCCTTCTGGCTTCGGTTTCCGGGCAGCAGCACGAGGGCGGCGCCGGGCTGGCTGATGCCGGTCAGGTAGAAGAGGTTGCTTTCCTGGCGGTAGGGAAAGTTTACGTCGTTGCTGAACACCTTGGGCTCCGCCCCGAAGAGGATCATGATCCCGCTGCCCATGCCGTCGAGGATCCGTTCCCGCCTTTCCGCCAGCTCCTTCACAAGCGCCGGCCCGGGGTCCTCCGTGATCGACAGGGACTCGGTCTGGGCGTCGGCCGGGGGAGCCGAGTTTACGCCGTATAGGACCATTCCCCAGAGCGCGGCAGTGAAGATCGAGCGCAGCGCGGCGGAAAAAACCGGGCCGAGTGTAGTACCGGCCGCGCGCTGCGCGTTACCGGCCTTAAAAAGACCAGTTTTATAACGTGGATTCATGGGTCGTCGTCCTTGTATTCCGTGGTGGCAGCCCGCCAGGCCGCGTGGAATCGAGTATGTCTCAGGTGGTATATTCCGCGTTCACGGTCACGTATTCGTGGGACATGTCGCAGGTCCACACCGTCGCCGCGCCGTCTCCCAGCTTGAGGTCGATCTCGACGGGTATTTCACTGGCGGAAAGGGCCTCCCGCATGGCCGGTTCGTCGAGGGGGAGCCCCTGGCCGTCGCATGTCAGCTGGTAGCCGCAGAGGTACAGGTCGATCGTGTCCGGATCCGATTCGGCGCCGGCGTACCCGACGGCGCAGAGGATCCGGCCCCAGTTGGGATCGTGGCCGTAGATGGCCGTCTTCACGAGGGCGGAGTTCGCCACGCTCATGCCGATCGTCCGGGCGTCCTCGTCCGAAGAGGCGCCCCGCACGCGGATCTCCACGAGTTTGGTCGCGCCTTCGCCGTCCCGGGCGATCTTCTTCGCCAGGTCGGTGCAGACGTGCTCGAGGGCTTCGGTGAACCGCTCGTAGGCGTCCCCGGAAGGCTGCGTGATCGGCGGATTGCCCGCGGCGCCGTTAGCCAGGATGAACACGGTGTCGTTCGTGCTCATGTCTCCGTCTACGGTGATGCAGTTGAAGGACTTGCCCACGGTCCGTCGGAGGGCCGACTTGAGGGCGCCCGGCGCGATGGCGGCGTCCGTCGTGACCACGCCGATCATCGTGGCCATGTCCGGGCAGATCATGCCCGCGCCCTTGGCGATCCCGCCGACTGTCACGGCCGCACCGTCCAGATCGCACCGCACCGCACAGGTCTTGGGCACCGTGTCGGTCGTCATGATCGACTCGGCGGCGTCCGGGTCAGGCCCAAGCGGCTGCCGGCCCAGCGCTTCCCGGATGCCTTCGCGGATCACGTCCATGGGCAGGGGCCGTCCGATGACCCCGGTGGAAGCGACGAGGATCTCGCTCGCGGGCACGGACAGCCCCTCGGCCACCAGGGCGGCCATCTCCCGGGCGTCCGCCATGCCGGGTTCCCCGTTGCACGCGTTGGCGTTGCCGCTGTTGACCACGACGGCCCGCGCCATGCCGGTCTGCAGATGGGCTTTGGAAAGCGTCACCGGTGCGGCCTGCACCCGGTTCGTGGTGAACACCCCCGCCGCGGAGGCGGTGCCGCCCGCGTCGATCACCACCAGGTCCTTGCGGCTGCCCTTCGGACTGTTGATGCCGCAACCCGCCGTGTTGGCCAGGAACCCCTTCGGGGCCAGTACGCCGCCGTCTAACGTCTGCATGGTCAAGCCCTCGCTTCTTTCAACGTCTCGTGCCACTCCTGCAGGCTCTTCACGGAGATCTCGCGGCCTTCGTTCTTGAGCGCCTGGATGGCCTTGACCGCGGACCAGGCCGCCGAGAGCGTGGTGATGCACGGGATGTTCGCCTCGATGGCTGCGCGGCGGATCATGTAGTCGTCGTCCCGCGCGCTTTTGCCCAGGGGCGTGTTGATGATGAGTTGAATGTCGCTCCGCCGGATGTGGTCCACGATGTGCGGTTCGCCCTCCCAGACCTTGTTGACCCGGACCACCTCCAGGCCGGCGTCCTCCAGCGTGCGGCCGGTGCCGCTCGTCGCCATGATCGTGAAGCCCAGCATATCGAGCTCCCGGGCGATATCCACGACATTCTCGTGGTCGAAGGCGTTGACGCTGACCAGGACGGTGCCGGACAGGGGCAGGGAGCCGCCTGCCGCGCTCTGCCCCTTGGCGAAGGCGATCCCCGGCTCTTCGTAGATGCCCATGACTTCACCGGTCGATTTCATTTCGGGCCCGAGCAGGCTGTCCGAACCGGCGAATTTGACGAAGGGCAGCACGACCTCCTTCACCGAAGCGTAGGGCGGGATGATCTCCTCGGTGAA
Organism: Gemmatimonadota bacterium; assembly: GCA_009838645.1. Lineage (NCBI taxonomy): Bacteria > Pseudomonadati > Gemmatimonadota > Gemmatimonadota bacterium. The sequence goes on from VXRC01000025.1 coordinate 66,636, forward strand.
CCCGAGTTCGCGCAGCGTCTTCCCGGCCATGACCTGCGCCGCGAGCTGGGCGAGGGGCACGCCGATGGCCTTGGACACGAAAGGTATCGTACGCGAGGCCCGCGGGTTGACCTCCAGCACGTAGACGACGTCATTCTTGATGGCGTACTGCACGTTGATCAGGCCGACGACCTTGAGGCTTCTCGCCAGGGCGTGGGTGTAGGTCCTCATCGTGTCGATGTGCATGGGCTTGACCATGTAGGGCGGTAGCACGCAGGCGCTGTCGCCGGAATGGATGCCCGCCTCCTCGATGTGTTCCATGATCCCGCCCAGGACGACGTCCGTCCCGTCGGAGATGGCGTCCACGTCGTACTCGAAGGCGTCCTCGAGGAACTTGTCGATGAGGATGGGATGTTCGGGCGACACGTGGACGGCGGTCCGCATGTAGGTCTGCAGGGAGTCGTCGTCGTAGACCAGAGCCATGTTGCGGCCGCCGAGGACGTAGGAAGGCCGCACCAGCACGGGGTATCCGATCTCGCCCGCCACCTCGCGGGCCTCTTCGAAGGAGAAGACCGTCCCGTGGGGCGGATGGGGGATGCCCAACTCCGTCGTCAGGGCGCCGAACCGCTTGCGGTCCTCGGCCAGGTCGATGCTGTCGGGCGAGGTGCCGATAATGGGCACGCCCGCGCGCTCGAGCGGCAGGGCCAGCTTGAGGGGCGTCTGCCCGCCGAACTGGACGATCACGCCGTCCGGCTTTTCCGTCTCGACGATGTTCATCACGTCTTCGAAGGTGAGAGGCTCGAAGAACAGCCGGTCCGAGATGTCGTAATCGGTGCTCACGGTCTCCGGGTTGCTGTTGACCATGATCGTCTCGTACCCGTCCTCCTTCAGCGCCATGACCGCTTGCACGCAGCAGTAGTCGAACTCGATCCCCTGGCCGATGCGATTCGGCCCGCCGCCAAGGATCATGATCGTCTTCCGCGTCTTGGGCCGGGTCTCATTCTCGGTCTCGTAGGTCGAATAGTAGTAGGGCGTCATGGCCTCGAACTCGGCCGCGCAGGTGTCGACGGTCTTGAACACGGCGTCCACGCGCGCCTCGATGCGCCGGGCGCGGACCGACCGCTCGTCGCTGCCGGTCAGGTGGGCGATCTGCACGTCGGAGAAACCGGCCTGCTTGGCCCTGTGCAGCAGTTTTCGGGGCATGGACCCGTTCCGGTGCGCGCCGATTTCGCCCTCGAGCTCGACGATGTCCCGCAGGTTGTGCAGGAACCAGGGATCGACGCCGGTCAACGTGTAGATCTCTTCGATGGGCATGCCGAGCTGAAGGGCGGTCTTGATCTGGAAGATGCGCTCCGCCGTGGGCCGGGACATCTGCTCCCTGAGGTCATCCAGCACGCCGTCCGCCCGTCCGTCCGCCCGTCCCGCGGCCAGGGTGCCGGCGTCCACCGCGTCCTTCCCGTCCGCCCGTCCCGCGGCCAGAGTGCCGGCGTCCACCGCGTCCTTCCCATCCGCGCCGAGGCCGTGGCGGTCTATCTCCAGGCCCCTGAGCCCTTTCTGGAGCGCTTCCTTGAAGGTCCGGCCGATGGCCATGGTCTCGCCCACCGACTTCATCTGCGTACCGAGCTGGGTGTCGGCGTTGGGGAATTTTTCGAAGGCCCACCGCGGGATCTTCACCACCACGTAGTCGATGGTGGGCTCGAAGGAAGCCGGGGTTTCGCGGGTGATGTCGTTCGGGATCTCGTCCAGCGTATATCCGACCGCCAGCTTCGCGGCGATCTTGGCGATGGGGAAGCCCGTGGCCTTGGAGGCGAGGGCCGAGCTGCGGGACACGCGGGGGTTCATCTCGATGGCCAGGATGCGGCCGTTTTCGGGGCTGACGGCGAACTGGATGTTCGATCCGCCCGTCTCCACGCCGATTTCCCGGATCACTTTGATTGAGGCGTCCCGTAGGGCCTGGTATTCCTTGTCCGTGAGGGTCTGCGCGGGCGCGACCGTGATGCTGTCGCCGGTGTGCACGCCCATGGGATCGAAATTCTCGATGGAGCAGATGATGACCACGTTGTCGGCCAGGTCCCGCATGACCTCGAGTTCGTATTCCTTCCAGCCGATGACCGACTCCTCGATCAGCACCTCGGTGATGGGACTGGTGGACAGGCCCCATTCGACGGCTTCGGCGTATTCCGACTCGCTGCGCGCAATGCTCCCGCCCGCGCCGCCCAGGGTGAAGGCCGGTCGGATGATGGCGGGAAAGCCCGTATTCTTCACCAGTTCCCAGGCCTCGTCGACAGTCCGCGAGAAGCCGCCCCGGGGCACCTCCAGGCCGATGCGTTCCATGGCCTGCTGGAACAGTTCCCGGTCCTCCGCCATCTTGATCGCCCCGAGCTTGGCGCCGATGAGTTCGACCCCGTAGCGGTCCAGCGTGCCCGACTCGGCGAGCTCGACGGCGACGTTCAGGGCGGTCTGTCCCCCGAGCGTGGGCAGCAGCACGTCGGGGCGCTCGCGCCGGATGACCTTCTCCACGTATTCCGCGGTGATGGGCTCGACGTAGGTCCGGTCCGCCATGTCCGGATCCGTCATGATCGTGGCCGGGTTGCTGTTAATCAGTACGACCCGGTAGCCTTCTTCGCGGAGCGCCCTGCAGGCCTGCGTGCCGGAATAGTCGAACTCGCAGGCCTGTCCGATGACGATCGGCCCGGAGCCGATGATCAGGATGGATTCGATGTCGGTGCGTTTCGGCAAGCTGACCCTCAAAAGGGACCGCGGTGAGGCGCCCACGGCGGGGCGCCCGCGCGTCACCTGCGTTCAGTTGGAGCAAATCGTTTGAATATAAAGTGAGAAGGCCCGAATCGCAACGTTAAAACCGGGCCGATTCGGGCACGGCGGATGCTGGAGGGCTGTGCGAGGCGGGGTGGGTGGACCGTGCTCCGCGGGTGCGGATGGATCAGGCGCGGCGGGGCGGACCAGCGCGCTTATTCCAGCGACCGGAGCAGGACTTCCTGGGCGGCTTCGAATCCGGGCGCGTCCTCCAGGGCTTTCAGTGCGGCCTTCCTGGCGTCGTCCTTCCTTCCCGCCGCCAGGTATGCGCGGGCCAGGTCGTACTGCGCCTGCACCCGGTCGGTGGTCTCGACCGCCAGCACGGCTTCGTACTCCGGCACGGCTAGGTCCGGCCTTCCATCCCGTTCGTACAAACCGGCGCGTATCTTGCGGATCTCGGCGTCGAAGGGATCGATCATGACGGCCCGTTCCAGGATGCGGAGGGCGTCCCCGCGCCGGCCTTCCCGGGCGTAGAGCCCGGCCAGGGTCTTGCAGGATTCGATGTCGTCCTCGTCAACGGCGGTGAGTGCCTCGAGGGCCTCCATCGCCGCTTCCGTGTTCCCCTGTTCGAGGTAGATTTCCGCCAGCAATGCGTGGGGATTTCCGGCATGGGTGTAATGTGCGTAGAGGGTCCGGGCGCGCTCAAGCGGCGCGATGGCTTCTTCGTACCGTTTCTGCATGTGCAACGCCTGGCCCAGCATCAGATGGGCGAAGAAACTCTCCGGATGTTCGGTCGCCATCGCCTCCAGTTCGGCCATGGACGGTTTCTCGTCGCGCGACGGCTTGAATTGCAGGACGCGCCTGAGCCCGGCGATCCGCTTTTCGGTATAGTCCGCGAAAGCCTGGTCGAAGTCTTCCATGGACCGGCCCGTTACCTCGCGAACGACTTCGGCAGTGGTCCGATTCCGGTTGTACAGGTCCAGCATGTGCCGGACCGCCTCGAATCCGAAGGTGTCCACGATGTATTCCACGACGATCGAGGCCTGGTAGTAGGAAAGGACGATCTGGTTCCGTGACTTCGGCCGGGTGAAACCCCGGTTCAGCTCGCTGACGGCGAGCAGTTCGCCCTGGACCGCCGCCTCGGTGAACTCCGCTTCCAGGTCCATGTCCCATTCCGGGCGGGCGAGGCGCGTCTCGTAGACGGCGATGCCTTCCGCCAACCAGCGGGGGATGCGGTTGCGCGTCTGCTGCAGATGGGTGACGTGGACGTACTCGTGCCAGAGCGTCTGCCCCCAGTTGAACGTCCCCTTCGGCCGGGCCCTGGGCGAATTCGCCACCACCACCTCGCCGAAGCAGACCCCCAGCAGGCCGCCCGTTCCCGGCACGCCGGCGATGCGCACCATGAAATCGTCGTTGTCCGGCAGCATCTCGACATGCACGTGTCCACCCGGCGTGAATCCGTACCGCGGAGCGATCGTCCGGTGGGCTTCTTCGAGCAGATCGAGGGCCAGCTTTCCGTACACGGCGTCTTCGTCCCGGTGGATCTTCAGGATAAACGGGCCGCGTTCCCGTGTCTCGAAATCCTCGAAGGAGTCGAGCAGCTCCAGCGTGTTGTAGGTCCGGGTGTCGAAGGGATCCCGGTCGAAGGCCTGTTCCAGCATCCGGCGGGCCTCATCCATCTCGCCGACCCGGGTCAGGCTGATCCCCAGTCCGGCATAGGCCGACCAGAGCACGGGATCGGTCTCGATCGCCCGGCGGCCCATCTCCACGGACTCCCGGAACCGGTAGCGCCGCGTGAGGTGGTTCGCGATGATTTCATACATCCGGCCATAGGAAGAATTGATGTCCAGGACGCGCTGCCGGGCGCCTTCGAAATCGGCCTGGCGGCCTTGGCCGTGGTAAGCCGCCGCCAGGAGGGCATGGGTTCCGGGTGATTCCGGGTTGACCTCCAGGGCCTGGTCCAGTTGGCCGATCGCATCCTCATAGGCCTCGTCCGTCAGGTGAAGACCCGCGAGAAAATGGCGTCCCTCCATGAGCGCGGGGTTGATCGCGAGCGCCTTCCTCACCACGGCCTCCGCCGGCAACGGCTGTTTCTCCGCAACCGCCTCGGCCAGGCCGATCAGCGCGGGCGGATATCCAGGGTCGATCGTCAATGCGTCCTCGAAAATCCCGGTCGCTTCCGCGCTGTTGTGCTTGTCGAGGAAGAGGCGCCCCCACGCTACGTAGGCATCGAGGTGCCCGCTGTCGGCACGGGTGGCCGCGGCCAGAAAGGCATTGGCCTCGTGAGAAAGCTCCAGGTACCGCGCGGCGAGCCCCGCGGCCATCAGGTTCGGTGCGTTCGCCGGCCCTTGCGTTCCCGTGTCCCTCAGGACTTCGCGGCACAGTTCAAGGCCCTCCTCGGTCCTGCCCGTCGTGAAATACACCTCCGCGAGCCGAACGGAAGCCAGCGCCGGCCCGCCCCGGCGGGACCGGGCGGCGGCCAGGGCGGACTCCGCTTCGTCATACCGGCCCAGGCGCAGGAGAAGTCTACCGAGCAACGCGCGCATCTCGCCGATCGCGGTCGTCGCGCCGGTTTCGGCCGCGTCGCTCGTCGCGCCCGCGGCTCCAGGTGCGCCCGCATCGCCAGTCGCATCCGCCCGCTCCACCTCGCTCTTCAGGAGTTCGACGGCCTGCCCATACTGTCCGACGGTTGCATGAAGCCTCGCCAGCGCCAGGATCGTCTCGTTGCGCCGCGCCTGCTCCTCCGAATTGCCGGCGCCAGCGGTGCGCAGGCGGGCGTTCTGCCGTGAAACCTCCGCCTGGAGTTCCTCGATCCGGTCCACGTAGTGCTGGCGCGCAACGCGGCCTTCCTCGGTCGCCTGTTCGAAGGCGGCGCCGTCCTGGGCTGTTGTGCCCTGGGCGGTTGCAGGAGGAGGGGTTTCCACCGCGGAGAGCAGCAGAAACACCACGAACAGACGGGCGGTTCTTATCATAACGGACCGGGTAGGAATAGGGGGTTAAATATATGATTGGTAATGACTTATGTGTGCTACCGGAATATAGACCGAGGGGATTTTCCTGTCAAGAGAAACCCATCCACCACCTGCCCGGGCGTGGGACCGAGGGGTCGTGGCGGCGCAAAGTACGCCATGTCCCAGGACCGGCCGTTGCTACGGATCATGACCGCGCCGCCCTGGTCCGTTCGAAACACCTCCGCTCCCCGCCGCCTGTACCGCTCGATGACCTCGGGCGAAGGATGGCCGTAGTTGTTGTACATGCCGGCGGAAACGGCCACCGCCTCCGGGTCGACGGCGTACAGGAAGACCGTTCCGCTTGACGAGCTGCTCCCGTGATGGGGTGATTTGAGCACCGTGCTTTTCAGGGAGGACGGCAAGCGGACGGTCGCGGCCTCGCCTTTATCCTCGATGTCGCCGGTCAGCAGCATGCTGAACGCGCCAAAGGACAGGCGCAGGACTACGGACGCCTCGTTGGTGTTGGTTCTCGCCGGGCCGGACAAGAACAGGGAATCCGGATGGAGAAAAAGGCCGCGCACGTCGCCCAGCGCCGCCAGGGTGTCTCCCTTCGCGACCGCGCGGTACGGGATGCCGTGCCGATCGATGGCCTCGCGCCAGGCCCGGTAGGAACCGGATTCCGAACCGACCCCGCTCGAAATGACCTCGCCCACTTCTACGGACTCCACCACGGCTCGGAGTCCGCCGTAGTGGTCCAGGTCGGGATGGGTGACGATGATCGTGTCCACTCGGCGGTATCCCTTCGCACGCATGAAGGGCAGGATGACGCGGGCGCCCGCGTCGTAAAATGGCGTACGGACGCCACCGTCGACCAGGAGGGTGCGCCCGTTGGGACAGGTAATGAAGATGGCGTCCCCCTGTCCGACGTCGAGGACGGTGATCCTCAGCGACCGGTCGGGCAGCAGGTTGTAACAAAAGAGGAGGAAGGAAAGCGCCAGCAGGCCCTGCCGCGTCCGCCGCCCCCGGTTCCCATCCGGTTTCCAGAGTAGCAACAGTCCCGCGCCGTAGAAGGACGCAAAGAAGAGCGTGGAAGGCGCCGGCACTTCAACCAGCGCGGACGGCACGCCGGAGAGGGCCTTTGAGAGATGGATCATGGCGAACAGGACCAGCGCGTTGGCCGCGCTGAAGAGGCGGGCGATTTCGATGGCCAGGGGGCCGGTCATGGCGGTGAGCACGCCGAAGGTCGTATTCAGGAACACCAGCGGCCCGATGAATAGATTCGCCACCGCCGACATCCAGGAGACCTGGTAGAACGTACCCGCCACCACGGGCAGCGCGCCAAATTGCGCCGCGACCGAGACCAGCAACCCGTCCCGCAGCCAGCGGGCCCACCATTTCTCCGACCGGGAGATCCGCTCGGGGAGCAGTTCCTTCATCCTGGGATAACCCGTGATGATGGCATAGGTCGCCAGGAAGGAAAGCTGGAAGCTCAGGTCGAACAGGGCCGATGGCCAGATCAGGAGAATGACAATGGCCGCCACGGCCAGGATGTTGACGGTGTCGGTCTGACGGTCCAGCTGGCGGCCCGCCAAGAAGAGCGCCGCCATGATCGTGGCCCGGATGACCGACGGCGTCAGGTTGGTGATGAAGGCATAAAGCACCAGGACACCCAACGTACCGGCGACTACGATGTTCCGCGGCAGTCTCAGGACGGACAGCAGCGTATGGATCACCAGGGTGATCAGGCCGACGTGCAGTCCGGACACGGCCAGGATATGGGCCAGGCCGATCGTCCTGAAGGTGTCGAGCAGGTCCTCGGGCAACTGCCGCCGCGCGCCCAGCAGGATGCCTTTCAACAGGGCGGCGGAATCGCCCCGCATGGTCCGGTCGATGGACCGGTCGATGCTGTTGCGCAGCGGGTCGATGACCCCGGTCCGCCAGGTGAAAGACGTGTTACGCCGCGTCACGCGATAACTGCGCGCATCGCGCACGCTCATCAGCGCGTAAACCCCCCTGCTTCCGTAGTAGGTGTTCGCATCGAATCCGCCGGGGTTGCGAGCGGGTTGAGGGCTGCGCAGGCGTCCCGATACGAGGACGCGGTCGCCGTACCGGCCGGGATCGATGTCGCTGTTCAGGCGGACCTGCAGGCGGCCAGTCACGGGTACCGCTTGATCGGTGGCGGTCGCCATGCCAGGCGACTCTCTTGAAGCCCAGCCGGCAACGCCCAACGAAATGGAGTCCACGTCCACCGTAACCAGGGTGAAACGTGCTCTCGCATCGGGCGATCGGACGATCGTCCCGGTCAGCACATGCCGTTGCCGCTGGTCGCAGAATCGCCGGATGTCGTTCGCCGGCACGACCCGCACCTGCACCGCGTACCAGAAGGCGCCCGCGAACACTAGGCCCAGGGCCATACAGACACGGAGGGCCAAAGCGTCGGTTCCTCGAGTCCGGTAAAGCGCGTAACCCATCGCGATCGCCGCTGTTGCAACCAGCGCGAAAAGGACGGGTGATACCTCGACGCGGTGTCCCAGCAGAATCCCGATTACAAAACACACCGCGATGAACAGGGCCGGGCGTTGCATGGTGGGTGCTTATTTCCCCTGTTCAAGCAAAATGCGCTCGAGCCGGTCGAAACGAGCGTCGACCTTCCCGGCATCTTCCCGGATATGGTCTGCCAGTCGATCGAACTTCGCGTCTACCTTGTCAAATTCTGCGTCTACCTTTTCAAATCGTTCCCATATATTGTCTTCGAATCGGTTGAATCTCGCGTCGATCTTGTTGAGCTCTTTTTGGATATCCTCCTTCAGTTCGCGCCGGCTTCCCTTCGCCTCGCGCAAGAAGAAGATGAAGGCGGTCAGCAGGATCAGGGGCTGAAGCCAGAGTTGCGCGTGTTCCATGATACTCCTTTCATGGTTTAAGGTTTGATCGTGGATATCGTTTAAGAACTGGTATGTGTCTCCGCCTATCAGGTCTTCTTTTCCGATTCAAAGGGGTTGCTTATGCGGGCGAAGGCTCCAAGCAGCCCCTCTATCCGGGATACGCGTTCGCCCAAATGCGCAATCCGTTCCTCGATCTGCGAGACCCGCTCATCAAGGTGATCGATACGGTCACTCAGACGCTTGTCGAGTTGAGATATCCGCATGTCGAGACTGCGCCAGACAAAGAGCAGGATCCCGATTACAACTACATTGCTTATGACGTTGGTAGCGTCCATATTCATCCTCTTATAAAATGATTTGGAAATTCCAGTGTGTGTATTCTACGGTCCCTGTCTTTGGTCCTCGTGAATCCGCCCGTTTCGCAGTCGAACGATCCGTTTAGAACATCCCATCAGGAAATCGAACGATCCTCCTCGGTCACCCCTTCAAGCAACCAACCGATCCTCTTCAATCACGCCATCGCGCAATCGGATGATCCGCCTGCAGTGCCCGGCGACGTGCGCTTCGTGCGTCACCAGTACGATCGTATGCCCCTCTTCATTCAGCCGATCGAAAATCGCCATGATCTCCTCCCCGGTCCCGCTGTCCAGGTTCCCGGTTGGCTCGTCCGCCAGTATGATGGACGGTTCGCCGACCAGCGCACGGGCGATGGCCACGCGCTGGCGCTGTCCGCCCGACATCTCGTTGGGCTTGTGGCGGGCGCGGTCGCTCACGCCCACCGCTTCCATGGCTTCCATGGAGCGCCAACGCCGTTCCCTGCTGTCCATGCCGCGGTAGAGGAGCGGCAGTTCCACGTTGTGCAGCGCGTCCATTCTCGGAAGCAGGTTGAAGGCCTGGAAAACGAACCCGATCATCCGGTTTCGGATGAAGGCCTGTTCGTCGTCCGTGAGATCTCCGACGGACCGGCCGTCGAGGGCGTACCTGCCCGCCGTGGGCGTGTCCAGGCAGCCCAGGATGTTCATCAGGGTGGATTTGCCGGATCCCGACCGGCCCATCACGGCCACGTATTCGCCCCGGCTGATGGTGGCGGATACGCCCCGGAGCGCGGGAATGCGGCCGTCTCCCATCGGGAAGGACTTATACAGGTCTTCGATGGAGATCAGGGATGGGGAATGAATGGAATGACGCACGACGCCTCCCTGTGACCGGGTGTGTGATTCGGTGCTATACAGGAATGGTCGTGTTTACGTGAGGGAATCTCGTGGGAAATGCGGATTTTGAAGGAAGCTTTAAGAGGAAAGCGTAAATGTCGTACGAACAGGATTAATCCCTACTCGGAACGCAACGCATCGGCGGGATTCGCCGTGGCGGCCTTCAGCGCATGGTATCCAACCGTCAGCCAGGTGATCAGCATCGCGGCAAGTCCAGTGAGGATGAATACCCACAAACCCATTTCGATGCGATAAGGAAAATCCTCCAGCCACTCCTGCATGATGTAGTAACTGATGGGAACGCCAACAACGAACGCGATCAGGATCAGCCTGGTAAAGTCCTTCGGCAACAGCAGAATTACGTTCGAAATCGTCGCGCCGAGGACCTTGCGAACGCCGATCTCCCTAGTCCGTTGTTCGGCCATGTAGGACGCCAATCCCAGCAGGCCCAGGCAGGCGATTAGAATGGACAGGACCGTGCCGGCGATGAAGACGGAACCCAGCCTTTGCTCAGCGGCGTACTTTTGATCGAGATCCTGGTCGAGGAAGTAGGATTCCATGACGGGATGGTTCGGATAGGATTCGCGCCACTGATCCTGCAGTATTTCTAGTCCCCGGGCCAGGCTCTGGCTGCTCAGCCTGACGACCATCGTATTGCCGCCTTCCCAAAACAAAATCAACAGGGGTTCAATGCGTTGGTGAAGCGAATGATAGTGAAAATCCGCCATGACGCCGACAACGTGCATGGGGGGATAATCGGGCGTGTGGGTATACGTAAACACCTTTCCGATCGGATCTTCCCATCCAAAGGTACTGACTGCCGTTTCATTGACAAGAACGGAGTAGTCGTCCGAGGCGACGGAGCGGGAAAACGATCGGCCCGAGACGATCTTGATTCCCATTGTTTCTACGAAGTCGAAACCGGTCCAAATGGTGGAGATGAGCGGGGTATCCTCCACGATGTATCCTTCCGGCTGAATGAAACTGGTCGCAGTCAGCCTGCCGGGAACGCTGGTTGTCGTACTCAAGTTAACGATTTCAGGATACTGCAAAACCTTGTCCTTAAAGGCCGGATAGCCCTGAACGGCCTCATTGTCGGGCAGTCGGACAACCACCACGTGCTCTTTGTCGAATCCCAGTTTCTTATTTCTCATGTACTCCAGTTGCGCCAGTATTACAACGGTTCCGACAATCATGATGATCGAGGCGACGAACTGGAAGGTGATCAGCGCTTTTCTCAAAAACGATTGGGAAACTCCCGCCTTCAACACTCCGCTCAGTACGGCAACCGGTCTGAAGGAGGAAAGCACGAAGGCGGGATATCCGCCGGCGACAATCCCGGTACAAAGTGTGATGGCCAGCAGGACCGGCATCAACCACGTGGATTCGTAATCCATTTCCAGTTCTTTTCCGGAGAACCGGCTGAATTCGGGAAGGATCAGGTGTACCAGTACTAGGGCGACGGCCAGTGCGATGAAGGAGAAGAGTACCGACTCACCGATGAATTGCCCGGTCAACTGGACCCGCCGGGCACCCAGCACTTTCCGAATGCCGACCTCCCGCGCCCTTCGTGCGGAACGGGCTGTGGAAAGGTTCATGAAGTTCACGCAGGCGATCAGTAATATGAATACAGCCAACGAGGTAAAGATGTAGACATATCGGATGTCGCTGTTCGCCTTAAGCTCCAGTTTGAGATTGGAGTGCAGGTGGATATCGGTGAGCGGCTGCAGATAGGGTTTGAATTCCATGCCCAGCGTCTCCAGTCGTTCACCGAGGTACCTTTCCGGAAACTGGCGAAGTTTGACTTCCAGGTCTTCCGGCGCGTAACCCTCTTTAATCAGGAGATAGGTATACAGAGTACGGTCCATGTTCTGAATCGTGGTCGGCTCGTTGTATATCCCGCTTGCCGCGAGCGTAGAGAACGAAGCAAGAAAGTCAGCGTGAAAATGAGAGCTTGTTGGCATGTCCCGCATGATACCCGTAACGGTGAACATATAGGTGTCGTCGACGGAAACCACTTTCCCTACCGGGTTTTCATTCCCGAAAATCAACTCTGCCATGGTTTCCGATACGACCACGGTATGGGGTTCCGCCAGTGCCGTTCTGGGATTGCCCTGAACCAGAGGGATGGTGAAAATGTCAAATACGGATGAATCCGCAAAAATGAAAAACTTCTCTTCATAACGTTTTTCGTTGTAACCAATGAGCCAACTGGTGTTCGGCGGCTTCCACCGGGTGAACTGCTCGATTTCAGGATACTCTTCCTTCAGTACCGGAGCCCACGCTGAGGGCGTTCGCGCCCATTCGTCCGTTCTTCCTTCCGCTGTCGTAGTTACCACTATCCGGTAAATCCGGTCTTTGCGCTCATGGTGCTGGTCGTAGCTGAGTTCGTCCTGCACGTAGAGCAGGATCAGAATGCAGGAAGCAAGGCCAATGGCCAGGCCCAGGACGTTGATCGCCGAATAGCCCCTGTACCTGAGCAAGTTCCTCAGAATGACGTTGAGGTAGTTTCTGAACATGACGTATTTATCATAGCCTTTGTATGGACGATCGTCGGTCAACCATGTTCAGGATCCTTCAGCACTTCAATGCTGGCCTGTCCGCTTTCCGTAGCGAGTACGACATCGGTATTTCCATATTCATAGGTAGTCCCTAATGACATCCTGATATCGTTACTCGACCATGCATTAAGAGGCATCAACTCTTTTGCCTCTTCATACTTCAGTACACCGCAACGGGTATGCATAACCAGGCTGGTATTTTTTGCTGCTTTTTCGGTTAACGCCAGTATCACGTTACCGGAAACGGTACGGAGGTTGCACCTGCCCATTCGAATCCCGCCAGTGCGGCACAACCGGGTTGTGCCATAGCGGTTTAAAATGGAAACATCTCCGTTTAAATCACGTGCATCCAACGCAGTGCGACAGACGTCAATATCCACACCGCCACTGATGGACTCGATTTTACCTTCCCACTGATCGGGGCGTGCTAACATGTCGTGATCCAGACTACTTCCCCCGCAGCCGTACATACGCTGATATACCAATCCGCTAACCCGTCGAATTCTGGAGAACTCGCTGTTGAAAAGGTAAACATCTCCCGTAATTTCCTGTATGTGGCAGGAATAGCAGGAATACGTTAAAAGTGAACCTTTCAAACCATCCGCATTGACCTTACTCGATCTGAACACCGACATAGTCATCCCGGCGGGAACCGAAATCGACATATGACAATACGTGGCATGACCAAATAGATTCGTTTCGTCGGTACAAACAGCTCTGAAAACAGCCTCGACTTTTCCTGTCACGGCCGTTCTCGGCAATTCTATGGGGCGTACATTCGCAGTGTGAACGGTGATTCGTATTGATTTCCCCAGACTGGTTTCCACAGGTTTCGGCAGGGGCAGAAACCCATTTACTTCATGCTGCAAATCCGGAAACATGTCGACCGTTCTTACACCGCCGACATTATCCTCCAGCACGCGGTCATTAACGAGATCACTTTTCCAGTATTTACTGATTTGCGACGTAGCGGCGACGTAATCGAATCCATACGGGTTGCTGGTGCCAAGAAACAACTCTCCTTCATGAGGTCCCGTTTCAAGGAAATTGTCTATCTTGTCATAGCATATTTGAAACCCGCTGACATTGCTATGTGCCTTATCATCGGACATACCGAGTGCGATTTTTGTACCTTTAACAACCACCTGATCTCCTGGTGCAGGTACAATATCCACCTCCGTATTGACACCGCAATACAGGACGATGTTCTCTAAGTCTCCCTTTTCTATGGTTTCTTGGAAATCCTCTCTGGCGATCTTGCAAACCACATCCTGGACATCTTCGGTGACATCGATCTGGCTCATGGCGATAGTCTCCTGTTCCTGGGGCGACAACGCATCTCTCAGCCGGATTCGGGACTGATAAAGCCGTCCTTTCGCCGTCGATTCGGGAATGTCAAGAAAGGCGGCAATCTCTCTTAGTGTGAACCCGGTGTAGTAGTACAATTTGACGACCTGGCGATAGTGTTCGGGCAGTCTCTCGACTTCATCCCAAAGCTCGAGGTACTCGAGGTATTTCCGATGGATCCGGTCCGCCACGGGGAATTCGTCGCGAATGTGTTCAGCATCCGGATCGACACGGACCAGGCGGCTGACTTTCTTCCGACGGCTCCATTCCTTGCATCGGTTGACGACGATCCTGTGCAGCCAGTTTCCGAAGATGGCAGGATCCTTCAACTGTGACAGCTTGCAGTAGGCGGCAACAAAAGCTTCCTGTACCACGTCCTCGGCGTCTGTCCTGTCCCGAAGGTAACCCAGCGCCACGGCGAAAGCGGCGTTCTGGTACCGCCGGACCAGAGGCTCGAAGGCGTTGGCGTTGCCTGACAGGCAAAGGCGGATGTTGTCAGTGTCGTCGTGTGTCGTTGTCGTCATTGGGGTCTCGTTAAACAAAATGAAGCAAATCGCTACGTAACGTAGTAAAGGACGACTTTGCAGCCTTAAAAGTTAAAAACAGAATCGTGATTGACACTGTCACGTATTCGCACCGGTTTTCTGTGGCGGATACATCCTGGAGCAAGGGAATGCGGTCGTCTCTCAGCGGGAAGGACTTTTTGAGGTCGATACAGAGGATTTGAGGTCGGTTCGTACCGGAAGGTTCAGTTTCGAAAGGCTGCAAGACTCATGCCCGGTAACGCAGGGGCGTTCAGATTCTTATAAGGCATCTTAGTCTGGATCGAAACCTCAAACGTGGAGTTTCCTGCGGAGTTTTCTTTTTGCTGAATTCACTACGAATCGGAGCCATTCAACAACTCGACTTCAGCTGTGCCACTTTCTGTAAGAAGCAGGTAGTCCGCTTGGGTTGTATCGTACGTAGTTCCAGCTGTGATGCGATGCCCGTCGTTATACGTCGAATATATCCGCATCTCGTCCTTCGCCTTACCTAATTTCAAGACCCCACAGCGTGTATACATCACCAGGCTGACCTTTTTCGCGAGGCTTTCATCCAACACCAGTTTTGTCTCCCCTGATACGGTCCTGAGGTTACACCGGGTCCCGGATTCCCGGGATGACTGGCTCAAGCGGGTCGTACCGAATCGATTGTAAATGGATATGTCACCCGCCAAATCCTGAGCATCCAGTACTAAACGACCGACATCGATATCTACACCACCCTTTACGTTGGAGAGATTACCTTCCCACACATCTTTGTTGCGTATAGTTCCCTCATGGTAGTTCGCGGCACCGAATTCGTACATGCGCTGACAGAACATTCCACCTACTTCATGTATATCTGAAAACATGCTGTTAAACAGGTACACATCCTTCGCGATATCGGTTATCTGGCAGGATTGGCAGGCATATACCATCAGACTACCATTCAAACCCTCCGCGTTGATTCGCTTCGCTCTGAACACCGAAATGTTCTTTCCGGTCGGAACCTCAATGGAAACATGACAGTACGAGGCCGGTCCGAACACCTTGGAAGCGTCGGACCAGTAAACCTGAAAGACGTCTTTGATACTTCCCGTCATGGCGGAGTTCGGTACATGTATCGGCCGTACTTCCATCGAATGAATCGAAATCCTTATTGATTTGCTCAAGCTCGCTCGTATTTGCTTTGGCAGTGGAGGAAACGCATCGATATCGGATTTAAGATCCGGATACAGATCGACCAGCCTGACGCCGATACACACTTCGTCCAGCATCCAGTTGTTCATCAGGTCCCGTCTCCAGAGGTCGCTGATTCGGCTGGTCATGGCTGTGTTCTCGTTGCCTGTTGAATCTACACCGACGAAAAGTTCGCCTTCATGGGGACCGGATTTATAGAAATCATCGACGGTATCGTGGGAAACGGCAAATCCGCCAAGGTTGTGACGTGCCTCTTCTTCGGAATAGCCAAGTCCGATTTTCGACCCTCTGACTAGCAACTGCTCTCCTTCGGTCCGGACGATTTCCACTTCCGTACTGACACCACAATAAAGGACGATGTTCTCTACGTCGCCCATGTCGATCGTTTCTTCGAAATCCTCCCTGGCGAGCTTGCAAACGACATCCTGAACTTCCTCCGTTACGTCGATCTGGCTCATGGCGATAGACTCCTTTTCCTGGAGCGACAGAGCGTTTTTCAGACGGATTCGGGATTGATACAGCCGTCCTCTCACCGTCGACTCTGGGATATTTAGAAAAGCAGCTATTTCTTTCTGTGTAAAACCGGTGTAATAATACAACGTGACGACCTGGCGATAGTGTTCCGGGAGTTGTTCGACTTCATCCCAGAGCTCAAGACGCTCTATGTATTTTCGGTGGATACGATCCGAAATGGCGTATTCTTCGCGTAATCCACTGGAATCCGCATCAACGTGGACTTTTCGACCGATCCCGCTTCGGCGAACCCACTCCTTGCACCGGTTGACAACGATTCGGTGAAACCAACTGCCGAAAACGGCCGGGTCCTTCAGTTGCGATAACTTACAGAAGGCCGAGATAAAGGCATCCTGCACCACATCCTCTGCATCTGACCGGTCCCGGAGGTAACCCAAAGCCACGGCGAAAGCAGCATTCTGGTAACGCCGGACCAGTGGCTCGAAGGCGTTGGCGTTTCCCTGTAGGCAAAGTTGGATGTTGTATGTGTCGTCTTGTATGAGTGTCGACATGTGCGAATCAAATCAAGTTCTGAATACGGACGGTTATTCGAGATATGTATCCAACGCTTTCAGCAATGCAGGATAGTAATCCTCGAAGGACATATCTTGAATGTGATGTCGTTCGAAATCCTCAAGCGCGCGTAACAGGGCAGGGAGGTAGCGAAATCCCTTTTCTATATCGCGCACCAGTAAACGATCACCGTGTTTCGGACCCCATTCGCGGTGAAACAATCGAGATGTAATGGCGCGGATCAAATGTTCGTTCAAGCATATCTCCCAATCTCCGTAGCCACCCGTTATTGCCATTCTCTCAAGTATTGGATCTAACAACGGAGCATACTTCCCGATGTCGGAGCGATGTCGTTCAGTAACGGGATTAACGAACGAATGGCCGAACTCATGCCAGATGAGTTCCAGCAATTCATCTCCAGTTCCGAACACCGGGATACCATCAACCGATCCAACGGGTCCGATTACGCTGAATATGGACAATCTGTTATCAGGGTGTCGAACTCGAGGCCCAATTCCACCGTGTTGAAACAAGGGACTTAAAATCAGATTGTAGTCCCGATGTCGCATTCCATAGTATTGTTCCAGGATGTCGATCATATTCTCGCTGCCCAGTGTTTTGAAAACTGTGTCGACCAATGATTGGTAGTATGAGAATTGGCTTTCAAAAAAAGAGTTGAAGTCCGATTGGATCGCAAAATCACTCAGTAATTCGTAGAACGTTCGAAACCGGGTTTCGTCTTGAAATGCGCGAATGTAGTATTCGTAGTTTTCGTAGGGGAATTGAGGCGTGAGTTCCGGCGGGTTCGAAAGCGACAACACCGGACTCAGGTAGGCATCCGAGTAAGTGCCATGCTCTGTGATCTTCTTGAACAGTTTGACTGCTTCATGCGTTTTAAATGGCGAAAAGTAATCCCGCATGGACTGGGAATACGCCACGTCGTACCTGGTTAGTCCTTCATAATCGCACAGCAACTTTACGGTGATGACGAGTTCGATTCTGGGGTCTACGTTGATGTTCAACCTGGCCATCACCATTTACTCCGTGTTTGGGGACGAAGAAGCCGGTGGATTTCGATCGGGGATACGGTAATCGCTCAATGACCGTAACCACTGTCTTTTAAAAAACTCAGCGCATCGGGACCATTCTTAATCGAGAGAATGCCTTCTATAGCCGCCCTTTTGTCGGTCGTCTTCTCGTAGAAAGCTTCACATATCTTGTATCCTACGTAGTATCCCAGGTCGGCCGGCCTTTCTCCTGTGGACCGGCCGCCGTTGTAAAGCCAGTTGTCGAAGTTGGTTTGTAGCATTTCTTTCGAGAACGATTCCCACAGTTCCAATTCGTGAGCATCTCCATACACGTGTAAATGAGGGTTTATGTGTTTTCCGGTTGCCAGTTCTCCAAGGAAATCGGCTGCACCTTCGAATATGGAGTGACCCAGTAGGGTGTTTTCTCCAAAATCATAAGCCTGTTGTGTGTGTATAAGTTCGTGAATAACGATATACGGAATGTCTTCTACAGGCCTGAGGACTTCAAGATACCATTCATTCAGTTCGTCCACGGGCAGATCGTCCGTTCGGCAGGAGATCTCGGTCCCAATCAAAAGGCCGTTGCTCGAAGTCGTTCCTCCAGACGTCATTTTACCGATCAGAAAGTACACATCAGGGAATACCGCCTTGTCGTACAGTTGCTTCCAGTTGTGCATATAACCACGGATCTGATCGGTTAATTCCAACACACGGTTGGAGCTCTCTCTTATTGAAGCGTAATACCTCGGCCGGGCTTCGATTACCTCGACCAGCCCCTCCGCGCTTTCGATTCTGGCGTCGATGAAATCCTTAAGACCGATACTGCCTTTTTCCAAGTATTCCGATTCGAAGATGCTTACTTTCTCTTCCGTAGTCTTGCCTTCCGACAGGTCGTAAGCCAGCCAGAAATGATCGATATCGGAAGTAACCAACCGGACTTCGTCGGGATCGCCATTCATCGAGGAGAACCTCCCTGATTGCTGAGCATAGGCCGATTCTAAACTATACCAGCAAAAACAAAAACACAGGACCATACACGTCTTGAATCTCGTTAGGTTCAGTACATAACTGATCATGTGTCTAATTCTCCTTGGTAAAGAACTCTGAATCGATCTTAGTTCATGGTTTACAGGTGTCGATTAACCAGCGTGGTACATAACCCTTTGATAGCTAAGACGCTTCAGAGATCCAATTGATCAAATTCAAATCGTTTGATTCTGGGAATCCGCCTATGGAAGGCCCTACAGAATTGTAAATGTGACCTTTTTCATTGTGCGTTTAGTCTTCGATCTCGTGGTATTGATCGCTTGCTGTCCTCAACCACCGAATCATTGACACCCGCCCCGTATCCCCTATATTCAATATTTAGATGTAATACATATATAGTCGAAGCACGGTTTGAATCTGGCATCTTTCAAATTTCAACCTGTACGGGAGTATTCTATGGCGTTCCTGGAAGCCGGGGTCGCGGCCCCGGAAGTCGCGCTGGAAGACGCGGACGGCAATTCGACGTCGCTGGCCGACCAGGCGAACGGCGGCTGGCTGCTGGCGGTCTTCTACAAGGTAGGTTGCGGGACCTGCAAGTTCAGCGCCCCCTATTTCGACAAGATCCACCAGGCCTACGGCGGCAACGGGGGATTCCGGGTGCTGGGCGTCTCGCAGGACACGCCGGAGGAAACGAAAGCGTTCATGGACGAGCATGGCGCGTCCTTTCAGAACGTTTACGACACGACCCACTGGGCCTCGTCTGATTTCGGACTGACGAACGTGCCGACCTGGTTTCTCATGGATGAGGGCGGCGGCATACTCGACAGCAACACGGGCTTCTGCCGGACCGACCTGAACGACCTGTCGAAGACCATCGCCGGCCACCTCGACGAAGAGGCCGTGGTCATTTCGCCGGGGGACGACGGCGCACCTGAAATGAAGCCTGGATGAGGCTCGAAACAACCGGTCGGGCCTCGACCGTAACCCGGAATAAGAAGAGCAAGTAGGGTACCTGACATCCATGGCGGCCGCTTCGGCGCGGAACGATGGTTCACGGCGCCGGAGGGTCGCTTTTTGTTCCTGTAGCGCGCGGGTCGCGCGCAGATAGCGCCTTTGAATCGGCTGATCGGACTCCATGCCGGCCGAGCCTGCGCGGAATCCCACGCATCGGCGCCGACCACCACTAGCGGACTCATGAGCGAAACGACCACATCCCACGTGCCCAAGCCCCCGTGGCTCAAGGTGCGCCTGAAACAGGGGCCAAATTTCCAGGAATTGAAGCGCCTGGTGGGGGACAACCGGCTCCACACGATCTGCGAGAGCGCCCAGTGCCCCAACATCTGGGAATGCTGGGAGCAGCGCACCGCCACCTTCATGATCCTGGGCGACATCTGCACGCGCAGCTGCGGTTTCTGCGCGGTGAAGACGGGCCGGCCGGACAAGGGGCTGGACTGGGACGAGCCCGAGCGTGTGGCCGGGGCCGTGGAGAAACTGGGCCTGCGGTTCGCCGTGATCACGTCGGTGAACCGGGACGAGCGGACAGACGGTGGCGCGCCCATCTTCGCGGAGACGATCCGGGCCATCCGCCGCCGGTGCCCGGGCGTGGGCGTGGAGGTGCTCATCCCGGATTTCAAGGGATCGGATTCGGCGCTTCAAACCGTGCTAGATGCCCGTCCCGATCTGCTGAACCACAACCTGGAGACGGTGCCGGACCTGTACCGGACCGTGCGGCCCCAGGCGCGGTACGACCAGTCGCTGGAGCTGCTCGAGCGCGCGAAGGCCCGGGGCGCCAAGACCAAGACGGGCATCATGGTGGGGCTCGGCGAGACTGACGAAGCCGTCCATGCCCTGATGCGCGACGTGGCCGCGGTGAACTGCGACATCCTCACGGTGGGGCAGTACCTTCAGCCTACGAAGAAGCATCTCCCGGTGCGTAAGCATTACCATCCGGACGAATTCGCCCGGTTCAAGCAGGCGGGCGAGGCGTACGGCATACCGCACGTGGAGTCCGGCCCGCTGGTCCGCAGTTCCTATCACGCGGCCGACCAGGCGGACAGCGTGGGCGGCTCGACATCAGGTAACGGAAGCGGTCCAGGCGGGCAGGCCGCGAATGGGAATGGCGCGGCCTCGGGCGACGGCAACGGTGCACACGCCGTAAACGGCAACGACCGGCGCGAGGGCAACGGACGTGGCGACGCGGTCCCGGGCAACGGACTGCTGACGATAGAACCGGCCACGTAGTCCCGAGCCTGAGCCGACCTGGAACGAGCCCGCAGCCGCCTCTGAAACTCGAGCCCGAACCACCCCGAAATCCGACTCCTTGAAGCCGCCTCATCGGGTTTAGGATCGGGCGCCGAATCGGCCCCCGAAACCGTTTGTAACACGCGCGTTTGGTCAACAGGAATTAAAAATAAAGAAACCTGTTGACTTCATACACCCGGCTGTGTATCTTGCGCGGGTTGCGGTAAGATTACGCTCTTTGAAAACATGGCAGCGTGCATGTCCTTAAGTCGTCTGACAAGGCTCTCCGGATCCGTCCGGGGAGTTCACAGCAGATGCAATTCCAGATTGAACTTCTCTTATATGGAGAGTTTGATCCTGGCTCAGAACTAACGCTGGCGGCGTGTCTTAGTCATGCAAGTCGAACGAGAAAGCGTTCTTCGGAACGTGAGTACAGTGGCGGACGGGTGAGTAACACGTGGGGAACCTGCCCTCAAGCTGGGAACAACCCGCCTAACGGCGGGCTAATACCGAATGTGGTTGTCAGTCCGCATGGTATGACAACTAAAGGTGGCCTCTCCTTGGAAGCTACCGCTTGTGGATGGCCCCGCGCTCAATTAGCTAGTTGGTAGGGTAACGGCCTACCAAGGCGACGATTGATAGCCGACCTGAGAGGGTGATCGGCCACACTGGGATTGAGATAAGGCCCAGTCTCCTACGGGAGCCAGCAGTCTAGAAATTTGGGCAATGGGCGAAAGCCTGACCCAGCGACGCCGCGTGGGGGATGAAGCTTCTCGGAGTGTAAACCCCTGTTAGGTGGGACGAAAGCCCGTATACGAATAGTAGGCGGGTTTGACGGTACCACCAGAGGAAGCTCCGGCTAACTCCGTGCCAGCAGCCGCGGTAATACGGGGGGAGCAAGCGTTGTTCGGAGTTATTGGGCGTAAAGGGCGTACAGGCGGTGGTGTCAGTCAGATGTGAAATCCCCCGGCTCAACCGGGGACCTGCATTTGATACTGCATCACTTGAGTACAGGAGAGGAGAGCGGAATTTTCGGTGTAGCGGTGGAATGTGTAGATATCGAAAAGAACACCAGTGGCGAAGGCGGCTCTCTGGCCTGATACTGACGCTGACGCGCGAAAGCTAGGGGAGCAAACAGGATTAGATACCCTGGTAGTCCTAGCCGTAAACGTTGGGCACTAGGTGTTGGAGGTATCGACCCCTTCAGTGCCGAAGCTAACGCATTAAGTGCCCCGCCTGGGGAGTACGGCCGCAAGGCTGAAACTCAAAGGAATTGACGGGGGCCCGCACAAGCGGTGG
>VXRC01000026.1 GCA_009838645.1 Gemmatimonadota bacterium
CGTTTACAGGGATTCAACGTCCGATCGCAAGGAATTCGACACGGATTTCGGCACGGATTTCGGATTCTTGTGAAAAAACGCGTTCTTAGTCTGGATTTAGAAGCAAAAAATCGACAAAAAGTTGACAATTTGCCGATTTGTGCTTATCTTTTGTTTAGTAGTCCGGGGATGCTTTCGGAAAGGGGGTAGAATATGGTCCTGATTTACCGCGGATTCGAAGGCAACAGGGTGTTCAAGTGGTGCCGGGGAAACTCGGACCGGGTCAGCGTGATGTTTCCGGCGAAGCCCTTCTACAACCGGTGCATCAGCCGGGTGCTGGACGAAACGCGCGCCGGAAAATCCGTCCTGGCCTGGGGAGATCCCGAAGGCCTGTCCCGCCTGGGAATGGCCCTCAACGAGCGGCACATTCCGACCACGCCCTTCGGTGACGGAATCACCATGCACTGATCGCGCCTGGCCGAAAACGACTGTCGGAATTCGAAACGGCACTTTGCCTGCTGGTCAAAATTCCAGGCCCAGCTGCAGGGTGTATTTGTTCGTGTTCTCGCCGCTGCCGCCCCTGGCTGTTCCGTATTCCCTGTCGTGGATCCATTCAAACGTGCTGAAGAGCGTGTCCTTCCACAAGTCGACGGTGACTACGGACAGGTAGCGAATCGACGGTATGCCGAGTCCCGCCGCCTCTGAGGTGCCCTGGTACCCCAGCGTGAGTTCTCCTCCCCTTCCCACCAGTTCGAATCCATAACCGGCCTCAAGGGACCAGGCCGCCGGACGGGCACCCCGGCCATCGAACGCCAGCACACCGGGTGCGTATCGATCCTGGGAGATCATGTACTCGGCGGAGAATGCAACGCCGCTGTAGTGAATGGCTGCAGCCACCGACCATCCGGGCACCCGTTCATCGCTGCCGGTGGGTAGGCCGACGTGGTCGGAGCCATGGTCGTCGCTTTCATGTCCGAACAATTCTTCCTGAAATCCCGCCAGCGTGCCCAGGTCATCGATGTACGAAAGGTTGAAGGCGATTTCGTCTTCTTCGTCCACGTGCTTTTTGTATCCCACCGCGGCGCCGAAACCGGACCGGGGTTCATCCGAGCGTGCATCGTCTCCATAGTACCCGTAGACGCTGCCCAGAAACTCGCCAAGGGAAACGCCCAGCAACAGGGACTTCTCCCTTTTGGATCCGAACTCGAACGACAGCGGATCGATAATCGCACCGGTCTCGAAGGGACCGATACTGGCATCGTGCGCCGCATGGACTTCGGCCAGTTCGAACATGGTGAAAGGAAGGAATTGCACCCCGCCCTTGAGCCACCAGCTGCCGTCCGGCGGTCCGACGATGATCGTACCCGTGAAGATTCCCAGTTCGTGCCCCTCTTCCTCTTCACCGTGATCTTCTTCGTGCTCGTGGATCCATCCGAACTCCGAACCGATCCATGGGTGGGGCTCGATGCCAACGCCCATTTCCAACTGTTCGGCCGCCGTAGACGTGGAAGTTTCCCCCTCGGACGATTGTTTGCGCGAAACGGTAAACTCCGCCACGCCCCCGATTTCAATAAACCTGAGAAATGACTCCTCGCCGGGCTTCTCGTCGGTTTCCTGCGCGGAGGCGAAGCCAATGCACAACACGGCCGGTAACATCATGGCAAAGGCAACCAGGATCTTTGCTGTACCTTTCAACGGGCTAGTCTCCATGGTTTGTACTTACGCTGTCTCGTTATAATCAGAAAACCAATGCGTGTTTTTAGTCTGCACTAAATAAATAATTATATTAGATATGTGTCAATAATTAGTTTCAGAAAATCCCCAAGACGGTTCGCCGGCCGAGATCACAGTAAATCCGACCTTACGCGTACGGAGGGCGATTGAGGTCGATTTCACACCTGAAGGACAGCAGATCGACTTGGGATACACCGATGATCGGCTGCTACGACGAGTGGGCGGCGGATATGCAGGCGAGCGGACGCCGGATATGCCCGGTACCGGCGGATCTTCGGTACCGGCGGATCGATCCGGTTCAGGGATGGGGCGCCATGAAAACCAGGACCACCAGCCGGCCCTCGCTCGAGTTGAGTACGCCGTGGTCCACGCCGGGCGGACACAGCACCGCCGTACCGGGAACGCCCTTTACGGTTTCTTCGCCGACAGTGAAATCGCCCTTCCCTTCCAGCACGTAGTAGATCTTGTCGTTTTCGGCGTGGCTGTGGGCCTTCTGTTCCTGGCCGGGTTCGAAACAGTAGATATCGCAGAACATGCGATCCGTATCGAAGAGATTGACCTTCTGGAACTTGTCGTCCGAGAAGCGTTTCTGATCCGGTACGTATGCCACCGGCATGATGGATGGCTCCTGTGATGACAGGTTGAGGGACAGGTCGCCGGGCAGACAAAGACCTTGCGATAAATCGGTGCCCCGGCTTACTTTGAACGCGATTGAATGTACCCGCGCAACGCCTTGATGTCAACCGGCGTCACGTGCGGACCTCGAGTTCGTGCAAGGAGTAAAACGAGGAATCGTCCAGCAAGCATGACCCACGAAATCGCCATAGGCCCGCACCGCATTACATCGCTTAAACCCGGCATGCCCATCCTCACGCTGGCGCCCATGGCAGGCATCAGCAACTGGCCTTTCCGGTTGATCTGCGCGAAGATGGGCGCCCAGATGGTCGGCGTGGAGTTCATCAACTGCAACGCCATTCTCCACAAGAACCCGAAGACGCTTCAGATGATGAACTTCTGCGACGCCGACATCTACCGCGATACCGGCATGTCGCTGCTCGCGGCGCAGATCTACGGGAACGACATCGGCCGCATGGTGGAAGGCGCGCTGGTGCTGGAGGAAAAGGGTGCACAGATCATGGACATCAACTTCGGGTGCTCCGTGCCCAAGATCCTGCGGTCCGATTCCGGCGCCGCTTTTCTCAAGGACATCGACCGGATGATGAACGCGGTGCGCAGCGTGGCCGAGGCCGTCTCGATTCCGGTCATCATCAAGACGCGGCTGGGCTGGGACCACGACAACATCAGCATCCTGGAAGTGGTGAAACGCGCCGCGGACTCCGGCGCCCACGCCGTGGCGGTGCACGCCCGAACCGTGGCGCAGAAGTTCAACGGGACCGCGGACTGGTCATGGATCGCCCGGGCCGTGGAAGTCTCCCCAGTGCCGATCTTCGGAAACGGCGACGTGTTCACCTACGAGGACGCGGTGCGCATGGTGGAAGAGACCGGGTGCGCCGGCGTGATGATCGCACGGGCCGCGAGGGACAATCCCTACATCTTCTCCGGCGCGCGGATTCCGACGTTTACCGAGCGCGTCCGGCTCGCCCGGGACCACCTGGGCATGATGGTGGAGTACAAGGGGGAGAAGGTCGGCGTGATGGAAATGCGCAAGTTCTTCGCTTCATACTTCAAGGGCTTTCCCAACGCGTCGCACCTGAGAACCGATCTCGTCCAGGTGGATACGGTCACGCAGGCCCATCGGATTCTGGACGAGTGGGTGACTGATTCGGATCGTCACTCGCATGATGCTTGATCACGCGGCCTTCCGAAAAATAAACCACGCCTTCGGCGATGTTCGTGGCGTGATCGGCCAGGCGTTCGATGTGGCGGGAAATAAAGATCAATTGCATCGCCTGGGGCACCGACCCTGAATCTTCCTTCATGCAGGCCAGCAGTTCCTCGAAGATCTGGTCCTGCAGCTGATTGACCTCCTCGTCCCTGTCGCAGACGTCCATGGCCAGCTGCTCGTCTCCGCGCACGAAGGCGTTGAGGCTGTCCTTGACCATGGACTGGGAAAGGTCCGCCATGCGCGGCAGGTCGACGAGCGGTTTCAGGAGGGGCAACCCGGCGAGCTGTTTCGTTTTCTTGGCGATGTTGACGGCGATGTCGCCCAGCCGTTCCAGGTCGATCGTGATCTTCATGCTGGCCGCGACAAAGCGCAGGTCCCGCGCGATGGGGTGCTGAAGCGCCAACAGCCGGATGCACTGCTCGTCGATCTCCAGTTCCATGGCGTCGATGGATTGATCGCCGGCGATGACCTGATCGCACAATTCGACGTCGCGCTCCACGTGCGCCGTGATCGCCCGGGCGATCTGTTCCTCCACGAGCGCGGCCATGCTCAGCAGGGCGGACTTCAGGTCTTCCAGTTGTTGTTGAAGTTGTGTTTCCATGGTCGCTATCCGGCCCGGCCCGTGATATAGTCCTCCGTGCGCCGGTCCCGGGGCGTGGTGAACATCGCGTCGGTCACGCCCATTTCCACCAACTCGCCTTTGAGCATGAACCCGGTGTACTCCGACACACGCGCTGCCTGCTGCATATTGTGCGTCACGATAACAATGGTGTAGTCGTCCTTCAGATCAAGCATTAATTCCTCGATCCTGGACGTGGCGACGGGGTCCAGCGACGAGCACGGCTCGTCCATGAGCAGGACCTCCGGTTCGACCGCGATCGCCCGCGCGATACAGAGCCGTTGCTGCTGTCCGAGGGAAAGTCCAAGGGCGCTCTCCTCGAGTTGTTCCTCGACCTCCTCCCACAGAAAGGCCCGGCGCAGGCACCGTTCCACGATCTCGTCGAGAAAATCGCCGGACTTCACGCCATGGATCCGGGGGCCGTAGGCCACGTTCTCGTAGATCGACTTGGGGAAGGGATTCGGTTGCTGGAAGACCATGCCCACGCGCCGGCGCAGCCGCGTAACGTCGGTGTCCGGTCCGTAGATGTCCACCCCGTTCATCCGTATCGTACCCGTCATGCGGGCCTGGGGAACGAGGTCGCTCATGCGGTTGACCAGCCTGAGCAGTGTCGTCTTTCCGCAGCCTGAAGGTCCGATAAAGGCCGTGATGACCTGGCGGTCGATCGCCATGGTCACGTCGTTCAGCGCGGGCCGGTCCCCGTACCAGAAGGACACGTGGTCCACATCGATGATCGTCTCCTCACGCAGGATCTTCGGCGTGACCGGCGCGTTTTCAGTCGTCATTCGTTAGAACCTCTTTTGCCCGCTGCTTGCGCCCGCCGCTTATGCGCTTACCGGTAATATCTACGCCGCGGCCAGCGAATAGCGTCTCCTCAGCCTGCTTCTGAGCCCGATCGCCGCCGCGTTCAGCGCGACCACGATGGCCAGCAGCAACAGGGTGGACGTATACGCCATGGGTAGAGACGCCTCTCCTCCATCCGGCCTGAAACCCGTGTCGAAGATATGAAACCCAAGGTGCATGAACTCGCGTTCCAGGTGCACGAAAGGCCATGCGCCGTCCACGGGCAACTCGGCGGAAAAGGCGACGGCCCCCGTGATCATCAACGGCGCCACGGTACCGGCCGCCCGTGCCATGGACAGGATCAAGCCCGTGAGCATGGAAGGCAGCACCACGGGCACGACGACGCGCCAGAGCGTCTCGAACCGCGTCGCACCCAGGGCGTGAGACGCTTCGCGGATTCCCGGGGGCACGCCGGCCAGCCCTTCCTCCACGGCCACGATCACCACGGGCAGGGTGAGCAGGGCCAGGGTCAGCGAGCACCACAGGATGCCGCCGCGGCCTAAAGTCGGTTCTGGAAGATCCGCCGCGAAGAACCAACGATCCAGGGTCCCTCCCAGAAAATAAACGAAGAATCCGAGTCCGAAAACCCCGAATACGATGGAGGGTACCCCGGCCAGGCTGTTCACGGCGATACGCACCGCGTTCAGGAACGGACCCGGCCTTCCGTATTCTCTCAGATAAAAGGCCGCCAGCACGCCGAAGGGCATGACGACGATCGACATGAGGATGACCATAGCCGCCGTGCCGAAAATCGCCGGGTAGACTCCACCAAGCCGGTTTTCATCTCTCGGGGGCGCCCACAGGTAGGACCAGGCGCTTCCCGTGTAGTGTCGGACCCTTGTCCACGTGGTCATCGCATTGGGTGCGTAGATTCGCTGGACGTTCGCCAGGGAAATGGTGTGCTGCCGGCCATCCACCGAAGACAGGACGATGGACAGCGCTTGCCGCCGCCGCAGGCGTTCCAGTTCCGAGGACTGTTCCCGGTAATGGGCCCGAACGGCATCATAACCCCGGGCGACGACTATTCCGTCATCAACAAACGAATCCAGGAAGCCGAAGGCGTCCCCGCCCCGAACCTGTTCCACGACCACGGCCTCGCGGGGCGCGTCCCGTCCCGCGACCCCACCTTCCTCCAGCCAGATGTGTTCATCCGGATACAACGTTAGGTCCCCGGTCCGCACCCTCAATCGATAGGCCATGGATCGCTTGCCCGCGGAGTCGGTGGTGCCGACGCCCACGCGGGACGTCTCGTGGCCCAGGATAACCCTGCCGTCGCGCATAACGTACCGGGTCAATTCCTGGGGCCAGAACCCGCCCAGTCCATGCACGACGATCACCAGGATCAGTCCCGCCGCCATGAGGAAGCCGACGACCAGGGCTCCCCCGGACAGCCAGATCAGGGCGTCATCCTTTGACCACTTCGAACCCATCGCGTCTCCTTGCGCGCGGACAGAACATCCGGTGCTTAGGCATGCCCCCGTCTCAGCCGCCGTCGAATCAATTCGGCCACGGTGTTAATCGCAAAAGTCGAAACGAGCAGGAGAAAGGCGGAAAAGAAAAGGACCCGGTAGAGACTGCCGTCCCGCGCGGCGTTCGGCAGATCGAGTGCCACACCGGCGGACAGGGCCCTGAACCCGGAGAAGGCGGACCAGTCCATCACCGGGACATTGCCCGAGACGAACAGCACGATCATGGTCTCCCCGATCGCCCGGCTGAATCCCAGCAGGACGGCGGCCAGTATGCCGGCTCCCGCGGCGGGGAGGACGATGCGCACGGCGGTCTGCCAGCGCGTGGCCCCCAGTGACATGGATCCTTCCAGGTATGTGCGGGGCACGGCGGAAAGCGCTTCTTCTGAAATGGTGAATATGATCGGGGTCACGGCCAGGCCCATGACCATGCCCACGACGATCGCATTCCGCTGTGCGTAGGCCAGCCCCAGCGATTCCTCGAACCAGGTTTCGTAGCCGGCCCGCAGAAAGGCGGCCTCGAGCAACGTCCCGCATTCCAGGGCCAGCCATCCCCCGGCCAGTACGGCGACCAGAAGCAGCCAGATTTCCCGGCCCGGAGGATTGAAGGCCCGGAACGGGACCGGCGCATGGTACCTGAACAGAAAAGCGGCCACCACGGCGCCTGGAATGAATACCGGCGCAAGGAAGAGGGCGAAGATGTGGGACGCCAGGAACGGTGCGAGCCAGACGCCTCCGATGAAACCGAGCACGACACTCGGCACCGCGGCCATGATTTCCACCAGCGGTTTCAGTCTTTCCTTCAGCGCCCGCGGCAGGAACTGCGACGCGTAGAGCGCGGCGAGCACCGAAAGGGGCACCGCGAAGAGCAGCGTGTACACCGCGCCTTTCAAGGTCCCGAAGATCAGCGGCAGGATGCGGAACCCAGGTTCGGCTCCGTCGGAGCCGGACACTCCCCAGCGGTATTCCGCGGGTGACGTGAACAAGGGGTAAATCACCCAAAGTATCACGGCAAAGACCGACAGGATGGTCAAGATCAGTACCATGCCGCCCAGGGCGGCGAGTCGGCCAACCAGCAGGTCCAGCAGACGGCGCCGGTCCATCCGGCGTCCTCGGGCGCGATCGGTCATCCGGGCGTCCTGGATAGGGTTTCAATCGGGTTTTTCGACGTGGGCAACGTGTGAGAAACTAGCGGTGGGCCCGTACCGCGTCAACCCCGGCGGAAGGCCTCATACAACAATGAGTCTCGCATAAACGCATCTGCGGGGCCGTTCTCATCTGTCGAACGGTCCGCGTTGGCGAGGCATGCCAACCGCGGTTCGCTACGCGAGCTTTCGGATCACTTCAGAAGCGTCATCTTCCTGTTGTAAACGTAGGCGGTCCGTCCATCCGCCGTAGCCTCGAAGCGGTAGAAGTACACGCCGCTTGAAAGGTGTTGCGCATCCCAGTTCTCCGCGTAATTCCCCGGAAGCCTGATATCGTTCACCACTGTCGCCACCCGCTGTCCGAGGAGGTTGTACACCTCGATTAGTACGTGGCTCGTAGACGATACCGCGTACTTGATGTTTGTGGTCATGCCGAAGGGATTCGGACTGTTCTGCGCCAGGCTGAAGCCGTCGGGTGCATCTACACCGGGTTCAACCAGTTCCGGCGGTATGGGTGCCGGCGCGGTACTGAAATAACCCAGATTCGCAAGAGCCGACCAATTCGCCGCCCAGTTTTCCGTTCCGAAAGCGCCGGCGTAATCGACGTCCGCAAAGAAGCGGCTGCCCCGGGGCTCTTCCATGAGCTTGCTCGCGTCCCAGGCGGGACTGTTGTTGCCTGGCCGTGGATCGAGACCCCGGTTCCGGTTCCAACTGATGCCCTGTAGCATCGGGTCCGCGATCCGGTTCATGTTCGACGCATCGGCAAGCAACGCCGCAGTGTGAGCGTCGCCTCCCAGGTCCGACGGTGAACTCCCTGCGCCGAACCTGCCCAGGATGTTGTACCGGAAAGCCAGGTCGCCGGCTTCAAGACGCGCCTTGCTGTCCTGCGCTCCGCGTGTCGGATCCAGGTCCTCGATCGAAAGCACGTGTCCCTGGAACTCGGTGAAGACGCTGTTGAAATACATCCCGCCCGCGTTGTCCCGGAAGATGAGGGCGTTGTTGGCCTTGTCGCCCGTCGAGGACGCGCCCCGACCGATGTAGGTGGCGTTCATGATCGTGGGGCTGGCGTACGGCCTGCCGTCCTCGGGGTCCGTGCCGCCGTCGTGCTCGCCGGCGTGGTCGCCCAGGAACGGGTCCTGGATCGAGAACCAGAACTGGTGCTCGCCCCGGAAGCCCTCGTCGTAGTCGAAGGCGTCATCGCCCGCGAACGCGGAGATCAGGTAGCGCGTGTTCACCGTGCCGCCGAACCACTCGAAGCCGTCGTCCTGGTTGTAGAACACCTCCACGTGCTCGATGGTCGTGCCGCGGCCCACGCCGCCCATAGTCAGCCCGTTGATCTCGTTGTTGGCCCCGATGTCCGTACCGCCGTGCCGGATCGACACGTACCGGAATACGCCCGAGTCGTCATCATCGTTCGGGTTCCTGCCGCCGCCGTAGATACCCCGCGGTTCGGTGCTGGCGTCGATACCTTCTATGTTGCCTTCGCCCGTGGCCGTGTTGATGGACGCCCGGCCCAGGATGATGACGCCGCCCCACAGGCCTCGGGAGGCGGTCGGCGAGGTGAGAAGAATGTCGTTCGGATCGTTCACGTCGTCGGCTTCGGCCGTGAAGATGATGGGATTCCGGGCGGTACCGTCTGCAAAGATCCTGCCGCCTCGCGCCACGATCAGGGCCGCAACGTCTCCCGATGTCCCCGACGCCCTGCCCTTGATGACCGTACCGGCCTCGATCGTCAGCGTCTCGCCGTCTTCGACGAAGACCAGGCCGGACAGCAGGTAGGTGTTGTCTGAGGTGAAGGATGTGTTGCCGACGATATCAGCGTCGGTGATGGTAACTACGGAATTGGAGGTTGACTGTGCTTCTGCGAGGACAGGAAATACCAACGATGCGGAAACCAAGGCGATGGGAATCCACCGAAACATACCTTCTCCTTGAAGGGCTTGCGGATGATTAGTGATGCCAAAATCATGATCGTCCTCGCGGAAAACATGATCGTCCTCGCGGACCGGCCGGTCGGCTACGGTCATATCCCGTACGAGAAACCCAGGGAGAACGTTCGCCCCCGCTTGTACAGGCTGCGGATGAACTCCTCGTTGTTGAACGGATGCACTTTCTTGATGTCCGGATCCAGCAGGTTCTTGGCGGAAAACTTCAGGGTAACGCGGTCCCACAGCCGTTGCGACCCCGTGATGTCCAGCATGCCGGCGGGCTGCTCGAAGGCGTTGGGCGTCCCGCCCGTACTCACTTCGGAAAGCCTTTCGCCGAAGACGTTGTAGTGGAAGCTCACCAGGGTACCGGTGTCCGCGTTGTCGTACATGGCGTCGATGTTGACCACGTAGGGAGACTGGCCCTGCAGCTTGCGGGTCTCCGCCGCACCGGGATCGAGCGCCCGGATGATGGCGAGTTCCGACGGCGCGATATCCACCTGGGACCTGATCAGGGACAGGTTGCCGCCGATCTGGAAGTTGCCCAGGGCCGGATGAAGCTGGTCGAGCTGCTTCCGGAATTCCAGTTCCAAACCAGAGACGAGCGCCCTGTCGACATTCTGAAACTGGATTTCCCCGTTCGTCGTCACGATTACGCGCTCGATCGGGTTCTCGAACTTCTTGTAGAAATAGCTGAGGGCATAGATCTCGCCGGGACGATTGAACCATTCCCAGCGGAAATCGTAATTGTCGATCAGCGTCCGTTTCAGTTCGCTGTTTCCGACGAAAATGTAGTCTCCGACGAAGAGGAAAGAGGCGAATGGGGCCAGTTCGCGAAAGGAGGGCCGCGCCAGGGTCCGGCTGTAAGCGCCCCGGACATTCATGTTGTCCACGACCTGATACACGGTGTTGATCGAGGGCAGCCAGTCCTTCTCGTCCAGTTTGCCAGGCGTAAGCGAGGCTTCATGGCTGGTTACGTCCAGCAGGGTGGACTCGTACCGGGCGCCGCCCGTGACCTTGAACCGCCTGGTGAGCGGCAGGTCCAGCATCAGGTATCCGGCCCGGATTTCCTGGTCGCCGTCGTAATTGTTCCTCAGGTCCGAGTCCTCGGATACATAATTCCCGAACCGGGTAAACCCGGGCGTATCCTGGAATTCATCGGGCAGGATCCCGGTGCGCGCCGTGGAGAAGAAGCCGACAGGATCATTCCGGTACTGCAGGGCGTCCTGCCTGAAGGAAAATCGCCGCTCCCTGAAGGTGTGGTCCTTGTCCAGGTAGGCTCCGCCGAATTTCAGGCGGGCAGAGAGCCCGGACCATGGCGTAAAGGGCAGCGTTACGTCCAGCTTGAAGTCCCGGTTGGATTCTTCCAGGTTGCGAAAGTAACGGGTCGGCGCCGCGTAATTGGACAGGGCGATCGTGTAGCTGTCGATATCCGGCGCGCCTTCGCCGGCCGCGTCGACCGTCTGGAATTCGTTGGTGAAGTAACGAAGGTCGGGCTCGTCCTGGTTCGACCTGATGAAAGCGCCGGTCCACTCGATTTCCATGTTGGATACGGACGGCATTACGTGCTTGCCGCGGAACTGCAAAGACCGCATCTCACGCTCGATGAAGGACAGCACGCGGGTTTCGTACCGCACGTTTTCGCCGGGCAGGGAGGAAGGCCAGGCGCCGGTCTGGAATCTTGACAGTTTTTCGCCGCTGCGGTTGTAAAGCACGTTGACGCCGACCTCGTGGGTGATGCCCGGTTGGTAGGTCGCGTTTACGAGACCGCCCCAGAGCACTTCTTCGGACCCGCTCATGTCCGTCGCGAACCGCTCCCTGTTCAACCCTTCGGACTCCCGGGACACGCGCTTCCAGATCCCGGACGCGCCATTGTCGTACGCCGAGATGTTCCGGCTGTAGCTCACGCTGCCCAGCATCCCGAACGGACGGTCCGCGATCTCGGTCTGGTTGCCTATTGAAAACGAGTAACTCTGGCCGAGCCCGCCCTCTATGGTGGTCGGCGTCATCGACATGTCGGTAAACGACCTGGAATACAGATCCAGAAGTTGCGCGGCCTCCGGGTCCCGGAGTGCGCTGGTGATGCTCGGAATCTCCACGTCGGGATTCCGCAGGGGCAGGGGAATGTCCCGGGTGCCGTCGTCGAAGCCCAGGAAATCGTATTCACCGCCGTCGTAGCTCAGCATGTCCTTGAAGGTAGACTGGGTGTTGTACTTCGTGGACGTGGAGAAGGACATGGTGAAAGACTCGGGCAGGGACTTGGTCTTCACGTTGACGCTGCCGCCGGTGAAGTTGCCCGGCTTGTCCGGTGTGAAGGTCTTTTCCGTGGTGATGTTGTCCAGCAGGTTCGCGGCGAAGATATCCATCTGGACCGACTTGCTGTTGGGATCGGCGTTCGGCAGGGAGGTGCCGTTCAGCTGAGCGGTACTGTACCGTTCGCCCAGTCCGCGAATGTAGACGTACTTGCCGTCCACCACCGATGCGCCGGTGACGCGGGTCATGGCCGCCGCCACGTCGCCCTGGGCGCCCCGGGAGATATCCTCGGCGCTGATGGCGTCGCTGATGGAAAGGGCGTTCTGCCGTTGCTTGAGCAGCGCCGCTTCCGTGTTTTCCAGGGACCGGGCCGTCACCTCCACCACGTCCGCCACGATGAGTTCCTGTTCGACGCCTATGTCTATTCTGCTCACCTGGCCCGGTTCGACCTGGATCTCGGTGACCCGCTTCTCCGCGTACCCGATCATGGATACCTGGACGGCGTGCCGTCCCGCCGGGACGTTCCGGATCAGGTAGAAGCCTTCGAGGTCGGCCATCGCGCCAAGCTCCAGTCCCACCACTACCACCGTTGCGCCGATGAGCGGATCGCCCGTCTCCGCGTCTACGACCGTACCCGATATGCGGCCCGTGGACGCCTGTCCACGGACCTCCATCGCCGTGCCCGCAACGAGCGCGAGTGCGGCCGCCAATACCGCCGCCAGCATAAATGCCGCCGGCCGGCTTCTGTCGCACTTCGCGTTAAGGCTGTTCCGGAACCGGTACGTCTTCGTCATGTGAGCCCTCTCCCCTGTTTACGTCGAATCAGTCCGTCTGAAGGTGCGTGGAATGCAAGCTTGAATCGAACACGGCACCATTATAAACTGTTTATTTGACGATTCTGTTACGAACAGCATACAAGGCCATGACGAATATGATTAAAGTTCCTTTTCCCCGCAGGATGCGACCGGCGGGTCAAAGACGGCTTGACAAAACCGCCGCCCGTCTTGCTTAATGGATACTTGATCCAGGCACGAGAATCCAGGCACGAGACCGCATATTCTCCAGGTGGCTTTAGTCATGTCTTCACCGAATGGGAACAACACCAGGACCGCCACGGTCCGAACCATCGCTTCGAAGAGAGCGGGGCGCCGGTTCACCCACAAGCCCCGGCCTCCCGTCGCGCCGCTGGTGACGGACTACTGGCGCCCGGAACACTTCTTCAATCGGGAACTGAGCTGGATGGAATTCAACGCGCGGGTGCTGGAGGAAGCGCTCGACCCGACGGTTCCCCTGCTGGAACGGGTGAAGTTCCTGGCCATATTCAGCACCAACCTGGACGAGTTCTTCATGATCCGCGTCGCCGGCGTCAAGAGACAGATCGACGCGCAGGTCCAGTCCACGCGGACCGCCGACGGCCTGAGTCCCCGGGAGGTGATGACCGCGCTTTCGGCCAGGATGCACGAACTGGTCAACAAGCAGCACGGCCTGTTCATCAACGAGATCTTCCCGCAACTCACCGAGCAGGGCATCGACATCCTTGAGCCCGAGCAACTCAGCCCTTCGCAGAAGGCCTATCTGGACGAGTACTTCCGGAAGACCATCCTGCCGGTGGTGACCCCGCTGGCGGTGGACCCCGGCCATCCATTTCCCTACCTGGCCAACGGCACGCTCTGTCTCGTGGCTGAGATCCGCAAGATCCAGAAGTCCGTTTTCCCCCACACGAACCTCTCGGTCATCCACCTGCCCACCTCGGTCATGCCGCGGTTCCTCGAACTCCCGTCCGAAAACGGCCGGCAGGCGTTCTTCATGCTGGAGGACGTCATCCAGATGAACCTCGACCTGTTCTACAACGGTTACGAGGTGCTGAACTGCGCGTCGATCCGCGTGACGCGGGACGCCGACGTGGATTACGAGGAGGAAGGCGCGGAGGACTTGCTCAAGGTCATCGAGGAGGGTATACGCAACCGGCGCAACGGGGCCGCGGTACGGTTGCAGTACGACCCCGAGCTGTCTTCGCGCATCCTGGACGTCCTGGTGGAGGAGCTGGAACTGGAGCGGGAGGATCTCTACCCCACGGAAGGCTTCACCGCTTTTTCCGATCTCATCGAACTGTACGACGCCGTCGACCGGCCCGATCTCATGGACGAACCCTTCCCGCCCCAGCCGGCGACGTCCTTCGAAGGCGCGCCTTCCATCTGGGAGGCCATCAGGAAGGATGACATCCTGCTGCACCACCCCTTTCATCAGTTCAACGCGGTGGTCCGGTTCGTTTCGGAAGCGGCGGAGGATCCCCAGGTACTCGCCATCAAGATGACGCTGTACCGGGTCAGCGCCAATTCGCCCATCACCCGGGCGTTAACGCGGGCGGCGCAGAACGGCAAGGAAGTCTCGGTGTTGCTGGAGTTGAAGGCCCGGTTCGACGAGGCCGCGAATATCCAGTGGGCCAGGCAGCTGGAGGAGGCGGGGGCCCATGTCATCTACGGCATACCGGGCATCAAGGTCCACTGCAAGGCCTGCCTGGTCGTGCGCCGGGAGGGCGAGGGGATACACCGGTACTGTCACCTGGGTACGGGGAATTACAACGACAAGACGGCGCGTATCTACGCCGATTTCGGCCTGTTCACCGACAAGGAGGAATTCGGCGAGGACGTAACGCAACTGTTCAACCTGCTGACTGGCTACGCGCTGCCCTCGAGCTTTCACCATCTCATCCTTTCGCCCACGTCGATGCGGGAGGACATGGTAAAGCGGCTTCGGCGGGAGAGCGACCGGGCCCGCGCCGGGCATCCGGCCCTGGTGATCGCGAAGATCAATTCCCTCGTCGACCCGGACATGATCGTGGCCCTGTACCAGGCCTCCCAGGCCGGCGTGCGGATTCAGTTGATCATCCGCGGCATATGCTGCCTGAGACCGGGCGTCCCGGGACTGAGCGAGAACATCAGCGTCATCAGCATCGTCGACCGGTTTCTCGAACACGTCCGGCTGTTCTATTTCTACAACGACGGGGACCCGGAATACCTGTTTTCCAGCGCGGACTGGATGGACCGGAACCTCAACCGGCGGGTCGAGATATCGTTCCCGGTCATCGACCGGGCGCTCCAGGCGGAGCTGTGGGCTTATTTGAAGATCCAGTTGAAGGACAACGTGAAGGCGCGCGAATTGCAGTCGGACGGGACGTACAGGTACTTGAAGAAAGCGGGAAGGCGCTTCCAGTCTCAGCGGGAACTGTACGAACTGGCCTGCGAGACCGTGAGGATAAACGCGGACCTGAAGATGAAGCGCTCCGCGGCTTCCCGGACTGCGCTGACGGCCCGGAACTGAGAAGATTCGGGAGAAAACCGGTACCAGGGACAACCCGTACCGGAGGACAACCCGTACACAAAAAAACAGGCGGACCAGGGAGGTCGTGACTTCCCCGTTCCGCCTGTAGCTTTTTAACGCCGACTACCTCCTTGTTACCACCCTATACGAGCCTTGGTCCTTTTCAGGAGTACGGTAACGACGCCGGCGTACAGGACCGTGCTGACCGGATCGATGATCGCGTCAAGGGTCGCGCCGATCGCCGGTATGTTGCTTAGCACGTCCATGCCCGCCGCCGCACCGACGGCAATGGTAACCGCCAGGTAGCCCGTGGCGTCCTCCGCGTCGACCGACAGGTGCGCGTGCAACAGGCCGAGGATAACCAGCAACAGCCCGACGACCATACCGTCAAGCACCATGCCGGCTATCAGTCCCTCGTGCAACGCCAGCAGCACCGCGAGTGCAACGACAATCCGGGATGCCATATATCTTACCTCCTAAGCACTTGAAAACGACTCAGTTCAGGGAAGGCCGGGTGAACCGCCGCGGCACGGAAGGCCGCGGGTTCCGGCCGGCTATCCCTTGAGCCGATTTATCGTACGCATGAGCAGGATGGAAAACACGCTGGCGTACAGCGCGGAGCTGGCCGGATCGAGAATGGCGTCCAGGGACGCTCCGACGGCCGGTATGCCACTCAACACGTCTGCGCCTGCCGCTGCGCCTACTGCAATAGTCACGACCAGGTAGTCCGTCGCGTCCTCGGCGTCGACCCCCACGAAACCGTAGGCGATACCCAGGAGCACAATCAGGATCATCATGATCCCGCCATCATTCATCATGCCACCTGCTAACCCCTGGACGATCGCCAGAAGGGCGATCAATCCCACAATTACTCTGGTTGCCATATCTACCTCCTGGAGGAGAATGGTTTTGCCACCGGCCCGCGCCAGCGCGTAGCCGTGGCGGGAACTACGGCGAGACGAACTTGCGTCGCGTACGCACAGTAAGCCGCACCTGTTACTAACTTCCTTCGAAACGGTTCAGTCGGACGCGCGCGTCCGCGCATCGTGCGACTGCCTTCAGAAGCCTGGCCGGAGTCCTGCGTATCGGGGTCGTGTTCCCGATGGATTATTAGGTTTTTGGGGTTATGTACCCAATTAACATCGGAAGGGAAGCACTGTCAAGGGTAAATGTGTATTTTGATTTAAAAAAACACCAGAAATTCAGCGGGTGATTCCGACGGTCCTTTGATCGAGCAGACCATGGAACGAACGGTCCCGGAAGGAACCTGCATCTGGGTACGGGGAGTGAGGAATGGCGCGGTCTAAGTGGTTCCGCCCGTTGTAGTTTCGCTGAAGGATTCTCCCGAATCCCGCGCGGGGCGTCCGGCCGTTTCGGACGGCTCGTCTTCGATCCATACGGGCAGGGAGAGGTAGAAGGTCGCGCCTTCGCCGAGCCTGCTCTCGACCCACGCCCGGCCTTGGAGCAGTTCCATGGTGTGCCGGACGATCGCCAGGCCCAGGCCGGTTCCGCCAAGTGCCCTGGACCGCGCCCGGTCGACCCTGAAAAAACGTTCGAAGATCCGGGGTAGCGCCTCGGACGGAATGCCCGGTCCGGTGTCGGCGACCGACAGGACGACCTCGTCGCCCCGCTCCTCGGTGCCGATGGTGATCGATCCGCCCTTCTCCGTGTATTTCACGGCGTTGTCCACCAGGTTGGACAGTGCCCGTTCCATGAGTTCGGGGTCTCCGCACGCCGGCTTGTCCGTTTCGAACCGCAGGGACAGTGCCAGCTGCTTGTGGTCGATCTGTTTCGCGAAGATCTCGGCGACCCGTTCCGAAACCCGGTCCAGGCGGCAGGACGTGAATTCGACCTCGTACCGGCCCGATTCTATGCTGGACAGCTGCAGCAGGTCTTCGACCAATGCCTGTAGCCGGTCGGCATGGTACTGGATGGACGACATGAAACGGTGCAGCGCGGCGGTATCCTCCATGGCGCCGTCCAGCAGCGTCTCCACATAGCCCTTGATGGAGGTCAGCGGCGTCCGAAGTTCGTGAGATACGTTGGCCACGAAGTCTTTACGGACCTGTTCCAGGCGGCGCAGTTCGGTCATGTCGTGGAACACGGCGACCACCCCGTGCAGCTGCTCACCGATGCGTACGGGGGTCAGGTGCACCTGGAAGATGCGCTGGTTCCATTCCAGGGTCAGGTCGAACACGGTATCCTCGTGCAGGGACGGCGCCGAATCGATCGCGGCGTCCACCACGCTCTGCAGGTCGTGGTTGCGCACGACCTCGATAGGTCGCTTGTTCAGGCACCACGCGTCCACGTCCATCATGCGCTTGAAAGCCGGATTCACCAACAGGATCCGCCCTTCCGCGGAGGTCACCAGCACGCCTTCCGCCATACCGGACAGCACCGCTTCGAGCTGGGCGTTCTCTTCCCGGATCTGCGAAAGCCTCTCCCTGGACTGCGCGGCCATCTCGTTCAGGGCTGCCGCCAGGGAGGAAAGTTCGACGTGCGCCGGCGCGGAAGCGGTGACCTCGAGGTCGCCGGCGGCCTGGCGACGGGCGACTTCCGTCATGCGTTCGATCGGGCGGGAGACCAGTCTCTCCGTGCCCCAGCTCAGCACGACGCTCAACAGCAGGCCGATGCCGAGGGCCGCAAGCACGATCTTCCAGATATGGGATTCGATCCACCGGAACTGCTGCAGCGGCAGTGCGACCCGCACGACGCCCCTTGCCTGTTCGGTGCGGAAGGGCACCGCCACATAGGCCATGTCGGTCTCGAGGGTGTTGCTGTAGCGGATGCTGTTTCCGATTCCCGACGCGATGGCTTCGAGGATCTCCGGCCGGTCGCCGTGGTTCTCCATGAGGGGGACGGACGAAAGGGGGATGGACGAATCACCGGCCACGACGCCGTCGTCCCTCACCACGGTCACCCGGGCGCCGCACTGCTCGCCAAGGCGGTCCGTGATCGGATCGATGGTCTCTGGTGACAGAGAAGGTAGGGGGGCGTTTTCCAGGTAGGACTGGATCAGGCGGGCGTCATTGAGCAACTGCTCGCGGGTATGGCTGCTGACGTCCTCTCGGAGGGACGTATTCAGATAGATGTACACGGCCCCCGCCACCACCAGGGTAAAGGCGACGTAGCCGACGAGGATCTTTGTCTGCAGCGAAAATCGCATGACCGGGCCTACCTGGCGAAGCGGTATCCGACCCCCCGCACCGTTTCCACCATGCCGGCGGCCTCGCCGAGTTTCTCCCGCAGTCGCTTGATGTGGGCGTCCACGGTACGTCCGTACCCCATGTAGTCATATCCCCAGACCACGTCGAGCAACTCTTCCCGGGTCTGTACTCTGCCGCGCCGCTGAAAGAGAACGGCCAGGAGCTTGAACTCGGTGGCCGTCAGGGACACCGCGCTGCCCGATACGGACACGTGGTGGCCTTCCACGTCGATGACCAGCGGTCCCGCCCGGACGGGACCCGGGGTCTCCGGCACGGACCGACGGCGCAGGATGTTCCGGATGCGCAGGGCGATCTCCCGGGGACTGAAGGGCTTGACCACATAGTCGTCGGCCCCCAGTTCAAGGCCGATGATCCGGTCGATTTCCTCGCTCTTCGCGGTCAGCATAAGGATGGGTATGGACCTCGTGCGTTCGTCCTGTTTCAGAATGCGGCATATATCGGTGCCTTCGAGTCCGGGCAGCATGAGGTCGAGCACGATGAGATCGGGGGTCTCGTCGCGGGCCTTTTCAAGCGCAACCGGGCCGTCCGCCGCCACGATGACGTCGAATCCGGACTTCTCCAGGTTGTACTGGATGATTTCCACGATATCGGGTTCGTCGTCTACGACCAATATCGTTTGGCGCATTTCCCATCCCGTCTGGTTTTTGGGACCATCTCGCGCACGGCGCGCACGGGTGGACCATCTCATTCCTCGCGTCGCACGGCTCGCTTCGCGCGCGGGCCACCCATCTCTCGGACGGTGCGCGAGCCGCCCACATGCAGGCGGCTCAACTGAGGTATCCTGATGTAGCCGAAATATACCCGGCGCGGGACCCGTTGAAAACACAAAACGACGGCCGGGCCGGCGGCCGGGCCTGTGTACGGGCCGGCGGCCGGGCCGGCAATGACGCCTACTTTGACGATGGGCACAGGTCGCTCAGGACGCATTCGTCGCATTTCGGACGCCGGGCGACGCAGGTCTTCCTGCCGTGGACCGCCAGGAGGTGACCCAGACCGGTCCAGTCCGATTCTGGCACGACCTTCATCAGGTCGCGCTCGATCCGGTCTGGGTCGGCATGCTTCGTGAACCCGAGGAGCCCGGTCAACCGTTTCACGTGGGTGTCCACGGCGATCCCCGGAATCCCGAAGGCGTTGCCGCGCACGACGTTGGCGGTCTTCCGCCCCACGCCGGCCAGATTCGTCAG
Organism: Gemmatimonadota bacterium; assembly: GCA_009838645.1. Taxonomy (NCBI): domain Bacteria; kingdom Pseudomonadati; phylum Gemmatimonadota; species Gemmatimonadota bacterium. Next base: position 19,543 of record VXRC01000026.1, read on the forward strand.
GTCCTCCATGGCCGAGGGTACTTCGCCGTCGTGGAGATCGATCAAAGTCCGGCAGCATTTCCGGATATTGGCCGCCTTGTTGCGGTAGAAGCCCGTGGTGAAAATATCCGCTTCCAATGCTTCGGGCGCGGCGTCCAGGTAGTGCCCGGGGGACGGATACTTCTTGAAGAGGGATTCCGTGACTACGTTTACCTGCTTGTCCGTGCACTGCGCCGAGAGTATGGTCGCGACAAGCAGCTCAAAGGGCGTGGTGAATTTCAATGCCGGTCCCACGTCGGGGTAGGTCTTCTTCAGCCGGTCCAGCACCTCCGCCATTCGTTCACGCTGTGCTTTCACGGTCGGCATGATTCAGTATCTCCTATGGGGACCGGTCGGAATCGCGCGGGTCCGGACCGGTTGGGCGGATGGCGGGTCCGGGCAGGTCCAGGCGGGACCGCACCGGTACAGGTGGGCCGGACGGGGAGACGCAGGGACAGGCGGAGACAGACCGGCCAGAAGGAGACAGACCGGCCAGGCGGACCAGAAGGAGACAGACCGGCCAGGCGGACCAGGGTGTCCAGACGGACCGCTCAACTCGCCGCCGTGCTGAGACTCCCGGTCTTCAGCCGGATCAGTTCTTCCGCCGTCAGGCTGTTCAGGAGTCGATCGGGCGTTACGCCGCCCTTGCGGACCATGGAGAGGCCATATTCCACGTAGTCCAGTTCGTCCACGTGATGGGCGTCGGGTCCGATGCTGAACCGGGCGCCCCGGGTCATGCCGTAATCGAGATGGCGCCAGTCCAGGTCGAGACGGTGGGGATTCGCATTGACCTCTACGGCGACGTCGTGGGCTACCGCTTCGTCGATGAGGCGGGCTACGTCCACGGGATAGCCGTCCCGGGCCAGCAGCAGCCGTCCCGTGGGGTGTCCCAGGATGGTCGTGTGCGGATTCCGGATTGCCTTGACCATGCGTTCGGTCATATCCGCTTCGGACATGTTGAACATGGAGTGCACGGAAGCCACGACCAGGTCGAAGGAGGCCAGGACCTCGTCCGGGTAGTCCAGGCTTCCGTCGGGGAGGATGTCGGACTCGATGCCCTTGAGGATGCGGAAGTCGTCGTAACCGGCGTTCAGTTTGTCGATTTCCTCCTGCTGCTCCATGACCCGTTCGATGCTCAGTCCCTGGGCATAGGCCGCGGTTCGGCTGTGGTCGCAGACCGCGATGTAGCCGTACCCCCGCGCACGGGCGCCCTCGGCCATTTCCCGGAGACTGTGCATCCCGTCGCTGTAGGAAGTATGGTTGTGGATCACGCCGAGGATATCCGCCTTCGACGGCAGTTCGGGCAGCCGGTTTTTCGCGGCCATGGCCACCTCTTCCCCTCCTTCCCGCAGTTCCGGGGGTACGAATTGAAGGCCGAGCAGGTCATAGATCACGGATTCGTCGGGACAGGGAATCACGGCGCGGTCGTGAATGACGTGCCGGTCGGTAATGGTGATCCCCCGGTCGTCGGCGTGCCGGGCGATCTTCGTTCGGTGGCCTTCGCTGCCCGTACAGTGATACAGCGTGACGGCGAAGGTTTCGTCCGCCACGCAGTGGACCCGCATGGGCAGACCGGATGGCCCGATGACGGTCACGTCCCCGCCGTCCCGCTCCTGCACCTCGCCGAAACGATGCAGGATGGCCTTGATCCCTTCCGTGTCGGGATGGCCGACGACGAGGTCTGCCTCGTGGATGACTTCCATCCCGCGCCTTACGTCTCCGGCGACCTCGGCGCGCCAGACATCGGGGTGGCGGAGCAGGTCGTCCGCCAGGGATTTCGTCTCCTTCAGCGCCCGGTCGAGGAGATGGAACCCGCGGGACCGCTTGATCAGGTCGATCCCCTTGAGCACGCGTTCCTGGGTCTTGGCGCCGAACCCGTCCAGCTTGACGAGCCGGTTCTCCCGGCAGGCGTATTCCAGTTCCCCCACGGTATCGATGTCGAGATGGTCGTAAATCGTCCGGATCTTCCGCGCGCCGAGGCCCGAAATGGTGAGCATTTCCTGGAGTCCGGCCGGCACCTCCTGAATGAGGGTCTGATGATAGCTCGACTGCCCGTCCCGGACGAGTTCGGTGATGTGGCGCACCATGGAAGCGCCCAGGCCGGGGACCTTGCCCAGCCGGTCTTCGTTCACCATATCCGCTACCGGTTCGGAGAGCGTCTCCACGCGGCGCGCGGCATTCGCGTAGGCGCGGGTCTTGAAGGTGTTCTCGCCCTGCAGGATCAGGAGCGATCCGATCTGGCTGAGCACCTTGCCAATCTGTTTGTTGGTCATGGCTGGATTCCGTCCTGGCGCGTCCTAACGTCCCGGCGCGCTTTCAACGTTTTCAACGCACAGTGCGGGCATGCTGTCGGCAGGCTTCGATGAATTCCGGCAGCCTTTTCACGAACTCCGACCTGGGCACGGCCTGTTCGCAACCCGCCTCCCGGGCGCGCACGAAGGCTTCTGGCCGCGTGTGCCGGCCATAGGCCATCATGGGTACGTCCCTGGTTGCTTCATCGGCCTTCAAGTGGGAGATCAGACCCACGGCGTCGGTACGCGAAAGATCGAGATCCACGATAATCGCTGCAGGTGGACCGTCCTCGGATTCACCCGGGAATTCGCTCGCTTCCGCCGCGAAGCGGGGCACGCCGCCCAGTTGACGGATGGTCTCTCCGATTTTGGCGGAGAAGAACAGGTCGTCCACCACGACGAGAACGGTATGGTCGGTCATTCCGGCTCCAGGCTCGCATCACGCTTGCTGACGGCGTTTCGGCAGTTCGAATATAAGGTCGGGACTCTACCGCAAACAAGGGGATTGTTTCGTTCCGGCGCGTGGTCCTCTGCGGATTGGCCGACGCCTGTTCGGACGAGTCTGGCGACGCCCATCCGGACGAACCTTGACTTTTTCCGATCTAATTGTTGACACATACATTATCAAACTATATATTTATCCTAGTCTAAAAATGTCGCCGTTTCGATCCAGACTACACCACAGTCGGATTCCGGTAGCTCCCATGCCCACACCTGCCACCGAAGACTACCTTAAAACCATCTACAAGCTGCAGGAAAACGCCGAAGCCGCGTCGACCAATGCCGTCGCGGACCGGATGGGCGTATCGGCCGCCTCCGTAACCAACATGATGAAACGGCTGTCGGAGACGGGCCTGGTCGAGCACCGGCCCTACCAGGCAATAAGGCTGACCGAAGCGGGCAGGAAGATCGCCCTCGAAATCATCCGCCATCACCGGTTGCTGGAGGTGTACATGGCGGAAGCGCTCGGGTTTACGTGGGACCAGGTGGACGCAGAGGCGGAACGGCTCGAACACGTGATCTCCGAAGAGTTCGAGGACAAGATCGACGCCATGCTGGGATACCCGACGACGGATCCCCACGGTTCGCCCATACCGTCGAAGGACGGGTCCATCGCCACCACGAAACACGACCGGCTGGCCGACATGGAAGCCGGCTGTACCGTGGTCGTCCGCCGCGTGACCGACACGGATCCGGCCCTGCTCCGCTACCTGGCGAAACTCGGCCTGCGGCCGGAAAACACCGTGGAGGTGCTGAGCAAAGAACCCTTCGAAGGCCCCATGCTCCTGCGCGTTGGCGGGGAGGAACACCACGTCGGGCGCCAGGTCGCCCACTCCGTCCTGGTCGAAAGCCTGCCGGCCGGAGAAGGAAGCGACAAGGGGCGGACAGACCCATGACCGGTATCATCGTGCTCATCGTTGCCGGCGCGCTTTTCGTGCCGCAGTACGGCCTGTTCTGGCGCATCCGGCGCCGGCGCTGGCTGCATTCCCGGCAGGCCGTGGAGGACGCCCTCGCCCATCTGCACCAGTTCCAGCACGACGGCCGCCCGGCGTCCGTGGAAACCCTTACCAATACCCTCGGCACGTCGACGAAACACACGCTGGTCCTGGTCAACCGCATGGCGCAACTGGACCTCGTGGCCATGACGGGCCTGGGCATGCGGCTCTCGGCGGCGGGTCACCGTTGGGCGCTCCAGATCGTCCGGGCCCACCGGCTGTTCGAGCGGTACCTCGCCGACGAAACTTCGGTGCCCCGGGAAGAGATCCATGCCCGCGCCCACCTGCTGGAGCACACGGTGACCGAGGCACAGGTCGACAAGATGGACGCCGACATGGGCCATCCCGCCTTCGATCCCCAGGGAGATCCCATACCGAACGCCGCCGGCGACATGAAGGAGATCGAGAGCCAGAAACTCGTCGACTGGCCGGCGGGCGTACCGGCGCTGATCGTGCATATCGAGGACGAACCGCCGGAAGTGTACGCTCAGATCATCGCCGAGGACCTCCATCCCGGGATGATCATCACGATCATGGACATGTCGCCCGTGCGGGTGGTCATCGGCACGCCGGACGCCGAACACGTGCTGGCGCCGGTCGTGGCCGCGAACGTGTCCGTGCGGGAGGCGCCCGCCGAAGACGTCGAACCGGCGGGTGTACCGCTCACCACGCTGGAACACGGCGAGACGGGTCGGGTCGTCGGACTGGCTCCGGCCTGCCAGGGGTTGACCCGAAGGCGGTTCCAGGACCTGGGTCTAACGCCCGGCGCAAGCGTCGAGCGGGTCATGCAGAGCGCCTTCAGCGATCCCACGGCCTATCGGGTTCGCAATACGATGATCGCGCTGCGCCGTGAACAGTCCGATCTGATCCGGATCGAAAGATCACCGCGGAAGGAACAGGAGATCGACGCATGAGTACCGACGCCGCACC